>NZ_JBNNVB010000010.1:0-137740 GCF_050280325.1 Lysinibacillus sp. NPDC093216
AGTCACGGCTTCAATCAATTATCTGGCATCATTGAAAGTGATGAGACTTTCTTTCGTGAATCTTTAAAAGGTCGTAGATTTACACATCGTAAACCTAAAAAACGAGGAGAAAAGGATGAAAAACGAGGAATTTCAAATCAGAAAATTGCTGTAGTTGTAGCATAAGATCGAAATAACAATATTATTGCGAGGATGGCGGGTAGAGATCGTGTGAAAGCAGAAGAAATTGATGGGGTTATTGGGGGATTATATAGCCCATTCTTCTTTGTTATGCACGGATACAGCTACCAACTATAAAAAATTTGCAGCAGCAAAAAATCTCAAACACGAAACAATTAATCTTAATCAAAATCAACGAGTAAAAAAAGGGATATTCCACATACAACACGTTAATAACTTCCATCGCCGTTTGAAAGGATGGATGGAACGATTTCAAGGCGTTGGTACGTATTATTTGGATAGTTACCTCTACTGGTATCGTTGGCTTGAGTTACATAAAAACTTGGCATTTGAAAATCGGGTAGAACAAATGCTTATTTCAGCTTGTCAAAAATCTAACTATTTCACAGTAGGAGCATTAAGAAAAGATAAAGAGCACCATTTATCAGTTGCTTTTTAAATGGATTAAGTGGTGTACTGTTATTCAACTAACGGAGCAGGTTGGTTGAATAAGAAGGGATATTTGTAAAAATGTTGAAGTAATATAGAATATCGTTTATCTCAGGTTTATTAACAGTAATGTCTAGTTGATAAGGGGGAGCAATATGAGGAACAAAATGATTATGTTGATTTCAGTGCTATTCTTAATGACACTTGTCGGTTGTAACAATATTGATAAGAAAGAAACTCGTGAGGTAAGTTCTACTTTTTCATTGCCCGTTACTTTTGGTGATGGGACAGAAGGTGAGTATTTATTGATTGGTGAAGAAGGGAAAGTTGGTTTTTTAGTTGGATCGGGTAAAAAAGGTGAGGCAGTAGAAGTCCCAATTATCGCTAATAAAACAAATAAGTATATGTGGCATTTTTGGGGAGACAAAGATAGTATCAGTGGTGATTTTAAAGTAGTTGGAACTGACAAAGAAGGGAAAGAACATCCCGTGTTGGTATCTGGCAATGATACAGTATGGCAATATTCCAATACTTCCATTAGCCCTAATAACGGTGCAGATTCCCATATCCCATCGAATATGGTGTTCCCTACAAGTGGATTATGGAAATTAGAAATATATTTTAATGATAAATTATTTGGGGAACTAGTTATAAACGTTGAAGAGAGTTAAACCATCTTCAACTAGGGTGCTTTAGTTTAATTTTTCGATTCATCAATACAAAAAGGCAGATTTAATCTACACGTTTTGTAGATTAAATCTGCCTTTTTGTTTTAACAGCAACAATCTTTGAGAAAACAGCCAATATTAAATAGCGTATTTAGTTAAAATATAGGATAGCCTACTTTTTCATAAGTTGGTCAGTACCATTAATTTTTTTAAAAATAGTTGTATTTTCTATACGGATTGAATCAACTTCACCGCAATCTAAGCAAAATGTATAAATCTTGTTTGCGCCCCTAAATGAATCTTTACTTGGTTTAATAGGCATATAGTCTGTAGCTTCTGTAAATTGAGTATTCCCACATTTTTTACATTTTTTATCTACCATGTATATCGCTCCTTATTAGTGGTTTTTATTAATTTATACTTCTATGTACATTTAAATTATAACATAGATTAGGTGGTAATTTAGAAGGTATGGGAAATAAATCTATAAATGGGTTCTGTTGTTGCTGAAACGAGCTAAGAGGGTTGGTACTAATCTAAACATTAACTCGTGCTAGAGGAATCACTGTGAAAGTAGTTTGAATTGCGGCTATTGGATTGTTATATAAACAACCTATTTATTGCTTGACCCTAAAAATTAAGGGATCTATTCATGTGTCGAGTAAAGCAAGCTGTAACTTTTTTCTTTTATTAACTCTACAAGTCCATTTTCAGTAGCAAATACAGAAGATAACAATAAAAAACCAGCTCAATTTATACGTAATTAAAGTTGAATAATTAGTTGGAATGGTAATTGTTCTTTTGTTTGTAGGTGTGAAGAGGAGGCATTTGACTAGCGTATAGGCATTTGCGTAGACTGCTCATCCTTTTATAGCATAACCTATATCGAAATCGAAAGGAGGAAAAATTATGCGATACGATTACGGGCATGGTGGAGGACAACAAGGTGGGAGACATCCATATTATCCGGTAACTTCTCCAACCCATTATTATCCGACTCACCACTATCCAACCCACCATTACTACCCAATGCATTACTACCCAACACATACAACATATCCAACGCATCATCGCCATCCGCACCACCACCATCACCAGTATCCGAACCCACGCTATTACTAATAGACATATTAAAAAAGAAATGACACTATCTTGATAAAGAGTCGGTCTTATTTTAGCTAGGTACAAATAGCGTGCACTACCTACAAAAGAGTAAAAAAGGTGACTAAATAAATTTACAATTGAGAAAGGATCATCGGAGGAAAGTGATCCTTAACTTTTAATCTTTTCCTATAAATGAGCATCAAAAAGTGGTATTGAGTAATATTTATGGATAGCATGAAGCTAGTGCCGACAATACTTATGGATAAAAACTATAGGATGTTAAGAATGAATAATTGTTGGTACTAGTTTTTTTAAAACAGGTTGGATTATGCGGCAAAGTCATATTCTAAAGGGCGGCGTATTATCTAATTACTTAAAAAAGGTCACTCTGTGGAAGTGACCTTAAATGAACTGGTGTAAGGCAAAAAAATTCCACCCAGTTTATTATTTTCAAATAGCTCCAAAGAATTTTACTTATGAAGATTAATTTATGAAAGTAGCGCCGACAATAATTAAAAGAATGAACAGAACAACAATTAGAACAAATGTTGAACCGTTATTGCCACCTCCATAGCTATAACCTCCGTAGCAACAATTGTTGTAATTGCCATAGTTTCCGAAGCATCCCATAAAGAATTCCTCCTTTCTACATCTATAATATGTACTTTTATAGAAAATAGTGGAGGTATTTATCCAACAAAAAGTTCTTTTGTAATTAGAAACCCGAAAAATAATTTGAGAAATAAAAAAGGGCCACCATATAGAAGTGACCCTCAGTAACAATTCAAGGCGGTGTAAGCTAAATAATAGCTTAATTTATATTATGATGGGATAACTACTATTGTAGAGTTGATTGCCTTAGTAATGAATAAAAATTATAAATGTTAAAAAATCCAATGCAATAAATGTTTGAAAATATTGAGAACCAAGATAGCATAATTGCCGTCTTGGTTATTTTGCGTTACGAAAATGGAAGTTTTACATAACAAATTAGTGATTAAAATTAAATGTATGAAAAGTTTCTCTTAGTGCATCATAAAAAAGTATTATGCATGTTTTTTATCGACTGAAAGTTATCAGAATCAAATAAGTATTTAGAGAGGTGAGAAGTTTAAAGAAATGGACATCATCCTAGCATTATTACCAGCTCTCTTTTGGGGAAGTATTGTATTATTTAACGTTAAACTCGGTGGTGGACCCTATAGTCAAGTACTTGGGACAACATTTGGTGCACTTATTTTCTCTATAGGTGTTTATTTCTTCGTAAAGCCTGAGTTATCGCCTATAGTGATTGGAGTCGGAATTGTATCAGGTCTTTTTTGGGCATTAGGACAAGTAAACCAATTGAAAAGTATTGATTTAATAGGTGTTTCCAAAACAATGCCCATTTCGACAGGGCTACAATTAGTATCGACAACATTATTTGGAGTCATTGTGTTTCATGAATGGTCCACAATGATGTCGGTTATATTAGGGATTCTTGCACTTATTAGTATCATTGCTGGTATCATTCTAACATCTCTTCCAAATCCAGAAGAGAAAAAAGAAGAACACGGAAGCAATTTGAAAAAAGGAATTTTAATTTTACTTATTTCAACCTTTGGATACTTAGTATATGTGGTGGTAGTACGCTTATTTAATGTAAGTGGATGGTCTGCTTTATTACCACAAGCAATTGGGATGGTAATAGGTGGAGTTTTATTAACATTCAAGCATAAACCATTTAACAAATATGCATTTCGTAATATTATCCCAGGTTTAATCTGGGCTGCCGGAAACATGTTTTTATTTATTTCTCAGCCACGTGTAGGAGTCGCAACAAGTTTTTCTCTTTCCCAAATGGGGATCGTCATCGCTACTTTAGGCGGAATTTTTATATTAGGAGAGAAAAAAACAAAAAAGCAATTCATTGCAATTATCATTGGAATTGTTTTTATCGTTGCTGCTGGAATTATGTTAGGGATTGCGAAAAGATAAAAAGGAGGGCCTTGTATGTATCCAGATTTAGAAGGAAAAGTTGTAGTGATTACAGGTGCTGCAACGGGACTAGGTAAAGCAATGGGCATTCGTTTCGCTTCAGAAAAAGCGAAGGTAGTTATTAATTACCGTTCAAATGAAGCGGATGTAAATGCTGTCGTTGAAGAGGTTAAAAAAGCCGGTGGGGAGGCCATTGCTGTACAAGGTGATGTTACAGTTGAAGAGGATGTTATAAATCTCATTAAGACCGCTGTAAAAGAGTTTGGGACTCTCGATGTCATGATAAATAATGCAGGTATAGAAAATCCAGTAGCTTCTCATGAAATGCCGTTAAGTGATTGGAATAGAGTCATCAATACAAATTTAACGGGTGCGTTTTTAGGTAGTCGGGAAGCGATTAAATACTTCGTGGAGAACGATATTAAAGGTACTGTCATCAATATGTCCAGTGTTCATGAGAAAATTCCTTGGCCTTTGTTCGTGCATTATGCCGCTAGTAAAGGGGGCATTAAATTAATGACTGAAACTTTAGCGTTAGAATATGCTCCTAAGGGAATTCGTGTTAATAACATCGGACCTGGAGCAATTAATACGCCTATAAATGCTGAAAAATTTGCAGATCCAGCAAAACGTGCAGATGTGGAAAGTATGGTTCCGATGGGGTATATCGGCAAACCAGAAGAAATTGCCGCAGTCGCGGTGTGGCTTGCTTCATCACAGGCTAGCTATGTAACAGGGATTACTCTATTTGCGGATGGTGGAATGACCTTATATCCTGAATTCCAAGCTGGTCGTGGATAAGAAAAGCTGTGTTAAAAAAGGTATCAAGAAGCTCTTATCTTAGGGTGACAACCTTCAAACGTATGTAAATAAATAGATCAAGCATATTTTATATATATAATATGTTTGGTCTATTTTTTATGATTCTGTTAACGATTGTTGTTTTATCTTGTGATAGTTAAATAACAATGTGGATATATGTGGTAAAATAAATATTAATTAAAAGCTTGGAGAGTGAATGTAATGAGGGTACTATTGGAGTTCATAAGAATGTTTTTTTACTCATAATCTTTTATTTGATTTCAGGCAAGATTATTGTTTATATCTACCAAAAATTAGGGATGAAATATTCGAATACTTATGGAATTATGATGATAATCTTTATATCGAAATAAACTGCAATCTGGTGGATGGTATAAAGAAGATGTAAAAGACAAACTCTCAAAAACATTGACAAAATGGCTGATTTCAATTGCACTATTATTATTGTTATCACCTTCTATCCTAAGTTTCTTATTCCACTAACGAGGTGCGATTGTTCAAATTAGAGCGGTCGCTTCTTGTGCCAACGGTATAAGCAGAAATGAGTTTTTACTAATCTAAATGGATTACTTATATTCCTTTTACTGTACCGTATTAGAGAATAGAGGCAGTACTTCGTAATAAGATTTTATTAAAAATTAATTGGATTAATATAAATGAAATCGTAGGGAGAATATTCTTCCTACTTTTTTTGCGAGAAAATGTAAATTATTTAAGCTAAATCATGAACTAAATTGTCTAATGTATAGAAGGGAGTGAGTTACATTATTCGTTTAATTAAAAAAGCTCAAAAAGGAAATGAAAAAGCCTTTTTAAAACTTTTTCAGATGTATGAAGCAGATATATATCGAATGGCATTTATTTATTTGAAGAATGAAGAGGAGGCTTTAGATATTGTACAAGAAACTGCTTATAAAGCGTTCGATAAAATTGTAAGCTTAAAAGAACCTGCTTACATTAAAACATGGCTTATTAAGATTGCCATTAGTAGTTCACTGAATCGTTTGAAAAAGCTAGAAAAGATTGTGCCTGTACAAAATGAATACATAGACAATATACAGTTTGAACAGGTTGACCCTACCGTTAAAGTCTTGCTAAGGCAGATATTAGAGGAATTGACAAGCGATGAAAAAGGGATTGTAATACTGAAATATTACGAGGGCTATACTTTTCAAGAAATTGCTGACACGCTCCAAATCCCATTAGGAACAGTAAAGTCAATCCTGTATCGTGCATTGAAAAAATTACGTGTTCAAGTAGAGGAGGCAGATTTTTATGGATAAGTTAAAAGAATCAGTGGAGTCGATTCCATTGCCGAAAGATTTACACATAAGAGCGAGAATGGGCGTTAGCCAAGTAAAGAAAAAAAGGAAGAAAACATGGCTCATTCCATCAGTGGCTACCGTATTTTTAGCTAGCTCTATTACGGTTGGTGCTGCAATGAATGACAATGTGAAAAATTTACTGTGGCATATTAGCCCTGATATAGCGGCATTACTTGAACCAATAGAAAGTATTGTTGAACAAGATGGAATAAAAATGGAAATTGTTTCAGCCATGCAGGATGAAGATATGGCTGTCGTGTATGTGACAATGCAGGATCTTGAAGGAAACCGTATTGATGAAACATTGGATATTTATGATTATTTCATGTCAAAAGGGCGGTCTTTTACTGTTGAAAGAATTGGTTTTGATGCTACAACGAAAACAGCCTTAGTTCGATTTATGTCATTTAATGGGAGTAGCACCGATAACTTTAAGTTGAAAATCCGTTCTTTTTTAAGTGATAAATCAGTGTTAGAGGATGTAACATTCCCACTGGATTTACAAGATGTAGAAAAACAACAAACTGAAATTTTGCCGGATGATACAATTCGTGGGAGTGGTGGAGAGTCCCGTGAAGGAGGTGTATATGTACTACCAGCAGGTAAGTTGAATATTCAAACACCACTATACGACAGAATGCGAATTAAAAATATAGGACTTCATAATGACAAACTATATGTGCAAACAGAGTGGCCAGCCAATAATGCGATTGAACACGGAGAATTTTATTTAGTGAATCCAGCTGGGCAGAAGATTCTTCCTACAGAGAATTATTCCTACGGGAGAGATGCACAAGGAAAACCAATTTATGCGTATAATTATGAGGAAAATATATTTAATGTGAAGGATATCAATGTAGCTGAGTATGAGTTGCAGGCAAAGATTTATACAGCTGGTCAATATGTAGAGGGAGATTGGGAAGCAACCTTCAAACTCGAAGAGATGAGAGGGCAGTCGGTGCCATTTGCTATGGACTTTGGTGACTGGAAAGCGAAAGAGCTGAAGGTTTCTCCACTTGGTTTAACGATTATAGGGGAAGGCGATGCGACAGAAACGGAAGAATTAACGGCTACAATTGTTAAGAAAGACGGAAGTCATAAGGAATTAAAAAGTTTAGTTTCCTTCTCTGATGAAAATCAAGTGAAACTGAAGTTACTGTCAGAGGAACCATTAAAGCTCGACCAAATTAAATCCATTATGGTTAATGGATTTAAAGTGAATTTTTAATATGAATAGGGTGGTACTGGTATCAATCAGTCCCCCTCTTTCCCTAAAGGTGCGGATTTGTAAAAGAAAGCTATTCTAATTAAAAACCGAAAAAATAGGATTTATAAGGAGGGAAAAGTTGTTTAAGTATATATAGCAACTTAAAATTGGAAGTTTTATTTTAGCTTTTTCAACATTTATATCTTGGTATGAGGGAAGTGCCATTATAGAAAATTCGTTGGAATGGAAGTATTCAACACCGTTTACCATATTATTTAACATTGAGATTACAAATGGTCCGAGCTTCTCCAATACGTATACCCGTTTCGAATAGGAAGCGTATTAAGAATCCTATTGTTATCCATTGGTACTTTTAAAACTTCTATCTCCATTTATCAATCATTTCCTGTTGATATGTTATAGAAGGTGCTTAACTCATAGCGTTAATTGGTATGTTTGCTTCAATACCCTTATATAAAATTTCTTGATGCCTTTTATTTTGGTGTTAAAGTTGAATATATTTTTTATTTTCCGTATAATTAGTACCAGTTACTAAAACAAGGTGATATAATTTATTTTGTCTAAGTTATTTCTTATGAAGAAAATTAATACATATTAAAGGAATTACAAAGTTTTGAAATACCTTAATTTTGTATTGTTAAGTAATAGTACTTGAATATGAAAAAGGAGTGAGTTGTTGAATGATTAACATTCAATCAAAAGCAAGAATAACAGCAATAGGTACCTATGTTCCCGAAAATAGACTAACAAATGATGATTTAGAAAAGATAGTAGAGACGAACGATGCTTGGATTGTACAAAGAACAGGCATGAAGGAGCGAAGAATAACAAGTGAGAATGAATTTGCGTCTACATTAGCCTTTAAAGCTATAGAGAATTTGGTTGAACAATATCAAAAGGATCTTTCAGATATAGATTTAATTCTCGTTGCAACAACTACACCTGATTATGCTTTTCCAAGTGTAGCTTGCCAAATCCAAGAACACTTTCAAATGAAAGATGTAGGTGCATTAGACCTTCACGCTGCTTGTGCTGGATTTACATATGGATTACATGTAGCGAACGGGTTAATTACATCAGGCCTCCATCGTAAAATTTTATTTATAACGACAGAAGCTTTATCTAAAGTGACGGACTATACAGATCGAACGACATGTATCTTATTTGGAGATGGAGCTGCAGCAGTTTTAATAGAAAAGGATGAAGAAATGCCAAGCTTTATCGCTAGTCATATCGGTACAAATGGAGATGGAGGTAAGCATTTATACTTAACAAATTTATCAACTACTATGCACGGTTCGCCCTTGAATACGTCAGGAAAAATAGTGCAGAATGGACGAGAGGTATATAAATGGGCATCGCGTACACTTCCTATAGGTATAGAGAAATTACTACAGCAAGCACAAATGCAACTACATGAAATAGATTGGTTTGTGCCTCATAGTGCGAATTTAAGAATGATAGAATCCATTTGTGAAAAATCAGGTATTAGCCTAGAGAAAACATTAACTAGTGTTGAATATATGGGAAATACATCATCCGTTTCTATTCCGTTGGCCTTACAGTTAGGCATAAACGAAGGGAAATTAAATAATGGGGATACTTTATTAATCTATGGGTTTGGTGGAGGCCTTACACACGCGGGACTTATCATTAGGTGGTGTGTAGATTAAATTAATGTTTTTGACAACAATATAAACAAATGACCGGTACTCAATATTTTATTGATAATGAGTATTCGGTTTTTTAAATATTAATAGGTAATTTTATACAAAAGGAAAATGGTGTGATGTATTATTGAGTAAGAGGGGGATTTAATATTTAAGTGGGAGTGAAGAGGTTTGAATAATTCTTGGAATAAATTTATATATAAGATTGGTTCTCCAATTTACGACAAGTTCTTTAATTCAGGAATTTTTTTGAATGCTCGAAAACAAATATTTCAATCCATACCATTCAATAATCAACAAAAGATCCTGTTTGTCGGTGTAGGAACAGGAGCTGATTTAGAGTTAATACATCACGCTAACCTAAATATAACGGCTATTGATTTTTCACCTGATATGCTAGGAAAAGCAAGAGCAAAGCTTGGAAATTCCACAATTACATTCTTGGAAATGGATGCTCAAAATATGGAATTTGAAAATGAATCGTTTGACTATGTCGTAGCGAGTTTAATCCTTTCGGTAGTACCCGATGCAACTAAATGTTTTCAAGAGATGACAAGGGTTTTAAAGCAAGAAGGGAAAATAATCGTTTTTGATAAATTTGTCCCTAAAAACCAAAAACTGTCCTTACCTAAAATGTTGCTAAGACCCATTGTAAGCATATTAGGAACAGATATTGGTCGGAGCTTTGAAGAATTATCACCTGAAAATATAGTAGTAGAAGAAAATACACCTATAATGCTAAATGGAATGTATAGGAAAATAATAATTGGAAAGATAAATTGATTATTTTTTATAAGAATTAAGGTGGAATAAGTTTAAGCATATCCACACGAAAAGTCCGGATTCGGCTTTGTGCTGCCTTATCGATTCCGAGACTTCCTACAAATTAATATTTCAAAAACCTATTTATTATATCCCTACGCAATTATGCCGAGGTATAATTGATAATTTAACATTTGCAAACCATTAAATGATTCCCATCAGGATCTTTGAAATTAAACCACTGGTGATGCTCAATTTCTGTTGTTAATTCGACATTTTTACTCTTCATATACTCATATGCTTGATCGATATTGGTAGTATTAAAATGAAAAGGCGGGGTTTTGAATATATTTTCCGCTGAATAAATCTTGCTATCTAATACAATTCCCGTGCCATTCATAGGTACTATATATAAATGACCAAATAATATCTCACCATCTGCTAGTAACCCTAATATGTCACAATACCAATTACCTGATTTTTCAATATTACTCACAGGAATAAAAATTGTTCCGACTTGATTTAATATAGGATTCATAATTCTACCTCCAAATAGTAATATTCTTTTGAACACTTTATTCATAAATAATAAGGTACTTGAAAGGAGATGCAAAACTAGGATAACACCACAATCTTTGGTTTGTCTATAAAAGGGAGAAATCCCCTAATTTTTATAAAGTATATTGAAATGAGGAGGTTTAAATGATGACAATTGAGGTTTATATTGCAACGGAGGAAGATTATTTCGCAGTGAATGAGATTGTAAAAGAAGGGCATGAAGAGCACGTAATGAAGGAACCAACGATTTTTAAAAGTGTTGAGTCTGTAATGCCCGTATCCTATTATAAAGAATTAATTGTCAACGAAGAGAGTGATATTCTAATTGCGAAGGAAGATGAATTTGTATTGGGTTTCGCAGTCATAAGTGTTGAATCTTCTCCACCTTTCGAGTCTCTTGTTCAAAGGAAATATGCTTACATCCACGATTTTGGTGTAAAAGCAAACATACAAAGAAAAGGGATAGGAAAAATGTTATTTAATGCTTGTATGACTTGGGCTAAAGACAAGAAAGTTGATTCAGTCGAGTTAAATGTTTGGGAATTTAATACGAAAGCGATTGATTTTTATGAACATTTTGAAATGAAAAGCGTTAGTAGAAAAATGAAATTAAATATTTGACTTCTTTCCGATTCCGGAAGCAAATATGCCGAGGCATAATTAAGTGGGATATCTTGAAATAAAAGAGACGGATTGTTAAATAAAATGGATGTAAAGGAATTAAGGGGTTGAAATATTTTGACCATCGACTTCCTGGTTTAAGAGTAAATAATAGTATATGGAAACATAAAAAAGGACTTCCGTTATGGTAATATTCATACACGCAAGTCCTAGAATGAAGGCAAAAATAGCCTCTATTAACTTTTGGAATATTAGGCAATACTACACACCGCTCCATACTAAAGTTCTTAATAAATAGAACAAGCCAAGACCGGCAATAATCAAAAGAACGAATAAAACAATAGCAAAGGCAAAATTCGTGCCTGTTCCATAACCTGAATAACTCAAAACAATTTCCTCCTTTCTGAGTAGATAGAAAGAAAAGGTAGTATGATTGATAAAAAAAGCTATGGCATTGCGCCATAACCTTTAACTTCTTTCAACGGGTGTCCGAACATCCGCTGAATTAAGAGGTGCCTTCAGGGGCGTACTAGCATACTATGATAAAACAGAGAATACGGTGCTATCTAGTTGAAACAATGTGATAGCAAATTAATATTTCAACCAAAAACACATGATACTTCCTTTTTATCTTTATATTATGTTGTACAGAGTTAAGAATTCAGGGCCAATTACCTTATGAAGAGGGTTTTATCCTGATTTATCGATAAATTTATTCAGCACTGTAAGTTGATGATGACAATTTGAGAAAAGACCATTGCAATTCAAATATACCGTCTAAACAAAGGACCCGAGCTCACTTTATGGATTAGTACCAGGTCTTTTTCTATATCTAAAAATAATAAAGATCTATAAAATTAATGATTTCTTAAGAATTGCAAAATCTAAGAAATTTTATTTTAAAGAAAGAATAGTGAAGCTTCAGCGACCGAATATTTAAAAAATAGTAATGCAACGCTAACTCTTTTAAGATAGAATTTAACATATGAATTATTTGGAAATGGAGTGAAGAAGATGTTTCCTATTTTAGATACTGAACGATTAGTGTTGAGAGAACTTACTGAACATGACGCTCAAGATGTTTTAAATTGCTTTTCAAATGCTGATGTTTTACGCCATTATGGGCAGAATCCAATAACAAGTTTAGAGCAGGTTAAACAAATAATTAAAAATTTTTCAAAGAATTATGATGAAAAACGTGGTATTAAATGGGGAATTGCATTAAAAGGACAAGAAGGTATTATCGGTACGATTGGTTTTCAAGAGTGGTCCACTGAGCATAAAAGAGCTGACATCAGCTATGCACTTTTTCCTGAGAGCTGGGGAAAAGGGTATGCAAAGGAAGCTGTTAATAGAGTAGTAACATTTGGCTTTCAAGAGATGGATTTAATGCGTATTGGAGCGATTGTTTTTACTGAAAATGAAGCTTCAAACAAGCTATTAACAAAGTTAGGCTTTGAAAAAGAAGGGATATTAAAAAATTATATGCACCAAAATGGTGTTCCGTATGATACTAATATTTTTTCTTTAATTAAGTAAAAAACATCATAAAAGGCCAAGACCAAGATTGTTTAATTACTGTCTTGGTTTTTATCGTTAAAACGATGAAATAAAAGAGATTCTCATTGTTAAATACCCATATTATTCCTCCGTATTGTTATAATAGAAATGCTTAGAGATTAAAACAATGGGGGCAAGGAAATGAAAATTGCAATTGTTTGTTTCGATAATTTCACAGATATAGATGTTTTTTTACCATGGGATTTATTAAATCGTGTACGGTTAGTTGGTAGTATTTCAGATTGGGATGTCCAACTATTGGGGACAGAAGAAACACATGTATCGATGTCGGGCTTACGAATACCGATGACAGGTAACCTAGCTGATATCCCATCTGCTGACGCTGTAATATTTGCAAGCGGAAAGGGTGTTCAAGATTTATATAAAAATCAAGAATATCTTAATAAAATTCATATAGATCCAGAAAGACAATTAATAGGCTCTATGTGTTCAGGTGCGTTACTACTAGGAGCAAAACATTTATTAACTGGTAAAAAAGCTACAACATATCCATCTGTAGTAGAGCAGCTTAAAGAATTTGATGTAAATGTAATTGAACAAAGTTTCGTCAACGAAGGAAATATTTCGACTGCTGCAGGGTGTTATGCTGCGCAAGATTTAGTAGCTTGGATCATAAGGACCCTAGTTAATGAAAAAATGGTTGATACTGTACTAGAAACTGTTCAGCCAGTTGGTAAGGGGTTATATTTCTAAACCAAGTGAATTGAGTGTTTTACCCGTTTCAATAAACAAAATCAACATGGTTTTGTTGTTAGTCGTACAAATTTATAAAAGGAAAAATAAAAAGGCTCACCGGAGGAAAGTGACCCTTAGTAATAGATGGTATAGGGGTAAGTTAGTATTTCTCAAGTGAAATATGAGCAATAGAGAAGTTGGTAGTGGGATTTTTAGTATTTAATGAAAGTAGCACCGACAATAATTAAAAGAATAAATAGTACTACATTTAGGGCAAAAGCTGACCCTGTGCCGTAACCATTACCTGAATAGCTCATATTATTTTCCTTCTTTCTTTCTACAATCTATAATACGTAACGTTGTAAAAAGGAGAGAAGGTAATCATCTAAGTTTAATAAATAAATTTGCAATTAAGATAAAAAGACATTTGTAAAAAAAAAGTGACCCAAAATTAGGGAGAAATAATATAAAATAACTATTCGCTAATAGCTTTTGATAGAGGTTAATTTTAATAGAGGAGGAAAAGAGTAATGGAAAAAGGAAAATTACCAAAGGTTGGCGTGGGGGCAGTTATCCAAAATAAAGCTAATGAAATTTTACTTGTTTTACGTAAAAAAGCACCTGAAGCAGGTTGTTGGAGTTTACCTGGTGGCAAGGTTGACTATATGGAAACAATAGAAAACGCGATTATACGAGAAATTAAAGAAGAGCTTGGAGTGGACATCGACATAACAGGACTAGTATGTGTGACCAACCATATTATTCAAACAGAAAATATTCATTATGTTGCACCTACTTTCGCTGCTCGTATTACGAATGGGGAAGTACGAAATAGAGAGCCGCATGCTTTAGAGAAAGTACATTGGTTCTCAATAGACGAAATACCTGAAAACATTACAATGACAACAGAATATGCTCTGAAACAGTTAAAGCTATTGTAATTTGAAATATGGATAAACAATTTTATTTGATTTGGATGGCACTCTGCATGACAGTGAAGGCTGTTACATTCAAGCATGTTGTGCAGCCTAGAATCATTTAATTGCTTTCAGCGGGTGCCCAAATACCCGATATCAAAAAGACCTTCTTTCTGTTATATAAAAGGTCAATATTAATACATTGTAAAATTTGGATTTTAGTTTAAAAAATAGATTTAAAAGTAATGGTAACTCTGATAGGATAATATATCGTAGGAGGTGAGGTTTTGCCTAAGGGAGCTTGTGTTATAACAGAAAATCACAAACTACCTTTTGACAATTATTTTTAATGAAAAAGAGAAAAATTGCTCTCATCATTAGCTTGTTTATTATCTTGCTAACAGGCTCACGAATTTTATGGCTGCAAGTATTTAATAATACAGATCAACCACATGCTGTAAAAGGTCAAATGGATTTAAGAAATTGGAATTTTAATGACGGTCATGCTGTTACACTTGATGGAGAGTGGGAATTTTATCCTTATAATTGGTTGGTTAGTGAAGAACAGCAATTAGCATCCAAGAAGGATCATGCTAAATACATACAGGTTCCTAAAGGGTGGAGTTCATCTTTACAAGAGGGAGAGATGACACCTTATGGTTACGGTACTTATCGCTTAAAATTACTCGTTAATCCAGAAGACAATATAACTTACAGTATTCGAGTTCCAAGTATTCGAAGTTCCTCAGAAATATATGTAAATGGTAGGCGGTTGGCAAAATCAGGCCAAATAGGGGAAAGTGCAGAAAAAACCGTTGCCAAGAATGTTCCGTATACTGCTTCTTTTGAAGCGAACGGTCACAAAGAAATCGACATTATTGTTCAGGCTTCAAACTTTAAGGACCCTCGCAACGGTGGAATTGTTCGCTCCATTAAATTTGGGAAAGAAGATATAGTAGCTCGTGAAACTCAATTGTCGATAAATATGCAACAACTAGTAGCAGTTGTTTTTTTACTACATGCTATCTATTCCATTATTTTATTTTTTGTTGGAAACATGGAAGAAAGAAGATTACTTTACTTTTCACTGTTATCGATTAGTAGTATGGTTTATTTCCTATTAGGAAGCGATGACAAATTATTATCTTATTGGTTTCCGATTAGTTACGACGGGGCCTTTAAATTAGTTCATCTTTCTATGGTCGGCATAGGCTTTTCAATGCTTCAATGCATTAAACATTGGTTACCTCAACATGTGAGAAAATATATTCATTTGTTTAGTATTTTCTGTGGTATAGCATCATTGTTGACAATCGTGCTGTCTACTCGCTATGTAGTAATCAATCAAGGCATTTACATTATGATTTTAGGAATCCCGATCGTTATTACGATCCTAACAGTAATGCGAGAATCTATTAAAGAGATTAAAAGTAATATTTTTTTACTTCTTGCCATTTTAGCATTTGGTAATAATCTTATTTGGGATGGACTTCTTCTTATTTTTGGAATCAAAGTAATTATGTATCCATTTGATATTATTATAACAGTAGCTTGTTTGGCGATTTTATGGTTTAAAGGATATGCTAAAGTCCATTCGGATACAAAAGAACTTGCTATTAAGCTCCAAAAAACAAATAAGTTAAAGGATGAATTTCTTGCCAATACGTCTCATGAATTACGAAATCCTCTTCATGGGATCCTTAACATTTCTAAAGCTGTTTTGGAAAGAGAAGATCGTGTGCTCAGTGACAAAAGTGTCAAGGATTTAGAAACGGTGCTATCTGTCGGATGGCGTATGTCACTAATGTTAAATGATTTACTAGATGTTATGAGCTTAAAAGAAAATAATCCCAAACTAAACCTTAAAACATTTTCGATTCACCCAATTGTATCGGGTGTGTTAGATATGCTCTATGTTATGAAGGAAGGAAAGCAGATTCAGTTAATTAATCAAATCCCTGAAAATTTTCCGAAAGTAGTTGCCGATGAAAATAGGGTTATTCAAATTGTTTTCAATTTACTTCATAATGCAGTGAAATACACGAATGAAGGCGAAGTGACAATATCAGGTCATGTGAAAAATGACATGGCGGAAATTGTTATTTTAGATACTGGTATTGGTATTGATGAGGACACCATTCAACGTATATTTGAACCTTATGAGCAGGGTACCCTTAGTAAGGCAATGATTGAAGGCGGATTTGGGTTAGGGCTTAGTATTAGTAAACGATTAGTTGAACTGCATGGGGGAACATTACAAGCAAATTCAATTGTAGGGAAAGGGTCTGAATTTACTTTCACCTTACCAATATCAAACTTCCCTGATGAGCAAAATGCTACAGAAAATGATGCTCTGCTATCAAGTGCGATGGAAGAATCTACAGTAGAGACTTCTACAAATCCAAATCCATTCGATGATCAAACTAAAAATCATTCAATCATTGAAGCAAATCGACCTAGAGTTTTGGTCGTCGATGATGATCCAGTGAACTTAAGAGTTATCGAAACAATACTTTCAATAGAAAAATACGACTTAGTAACGGTTACAAGTGGTAGCAAAGCTCTTGAAATATTAATGTCACAAGAGTGGGATTTGGTCATTTCAGACGTGATGATGCCAAATATGTCTGGCTACGAATTAGTACGTGCAATTCGTCAGCAATTTTCAATAACAGAGCTTCCGGTGTTACTTCTTACGGCAAGAAGTCAGACTCAAGACATTAATAATGGATTTTTATCTGGTGCTAATGATTACGTCACGAAGCCTGTGGACGCTTTAGAGCTAAGATCAAGAGTAAAAGCACTAACCGATGTTAAACAATCCGCACAAGAAAGGCTTCGAATGGAGGCAGCTTGGCTTCAGGCACAAATACAGCCGCATTTTCTTTTCAATACATTAAATGCCATTATCACATTAAGTGAAATTGATATTGAACGTACTAGTAAGTTACTTGAAGCACTTAGTGATTTTTTAAGGGAATCATTTAAGTTCCAAAATATTGATGAGCTTGTTCCAATTGAGGATGAGTTAAATCTTGTTCGATCCTATTTATATATTCATAAGGAACGTTTTGGAGAGCGGATCAATGCAACATGGGATTTGGAAGTTTCTACAGACGTCATGATCCCATCACTGACCATCCAACCATTAATTGAAAATGCTTTAAAACATGGTATTTTGCCTCGTGAAAATGGCGGGAATATTCATATTCGCATTGTAGATTACGACACATACATTGAGATTACTGTGTCGGATGATGGTAATGGAATGGATGAGGCTACAATGGAACGTTTACTTGAAAGAAAATCGAAAACTTCTACTGGAATTGGATTGCTAAATACAGATCTTCGCTTAAAACAACATTACGGTGAAGGACTTCGCATCACAAGTAAACTAAATCAAGGGACATCAATATCATTTGTTGTTAAAAAGAAAAAAATCAAAGCAATTTAAGCGTGAATTGATGGTGAAATAAGAACATTCATATTGAGCTGCACCTCCATTTAATAATGGGGAGCAGTTTTTTAATTAAAGAAATAAAGTTTGCTTAAAATCCTGTTTTTACAGGATTTTTTTCTTTAACTATCGAAGCAACTTAGTTTAATAAGTAATGTTCGAATAAGAATCAGGGGAGGATTAATTATGGATATTATCACATTCGGTGAGAAAAAAGAAGGCAAGGACTACATATGGAGACCTGCTGTTTATTGTTTAATGTTCAATAGTCAGAAAGAAAAAATAGCGATTATTCAAACAAATGATGGCAACTTTTTCCTCCCTGGTGGTGGAATAGAAAAAAATGAGACTCACGAAGAGTGTTTAAAAAGAGAAGCCCTTGAAGAAATGGGAATGGATATTGAGATAGGTCATTTTATAGGGTGTGCACAGAGATATTTTTATTCTACAAATGAATATAAGTATTACCTAAGCGAAGGCTATTTTTATTTATGCGATAAGGGTAGACAAATAAGTAAACCAACTAAAGTTGACCACTTTCTAAAATGGATGGCACCAATGCAAGCAATTGATTGCTTATTCCACGAACACCAAAGCTGGGCAGTTAATGTAGCATTATTACAGTTATGAAGTTAACAATAGCCATGAAACATAAGCATAAGATACGCATATGATTGATCAAATTCCATATGATAAGACTGATTTTAGAAGTCTCCAAAACGTTTAAGTTTTTAAACGAAAAGATTTCTGTGATGGAAAGTACATAATAAAGAACAGATAACCTTAATTAGTTATCTGTCTTCTCAATCACTTTGTAAACTGATCTTCCGATTCATATAGAAAACTTTTCTCAAGATTTTCTTTTGTCTCAGCATTGACGGTTTTTTCTTTTGCTTCTGCTTGTTCGCTAGCGGGAGCTTCGTCATGAGAAGAACAAGCAGTTAGTAGGAATGCTGCCATTGCGCCGATATATAAGAATTTTTTCATTACTATTACCTCCGTTATTGTTTAGTTACACTTTAGATTGTGCAATTACACTTAGAATATAACGGAAATGACAATGATAAATTTTGTAACAAAAAATGTTAAATAATCGTTACACAATAAAAGGGGGAAATAAACGTGAAAAGGATTATGGGTTTCGTCACAATTTGTGGATTGCTATTAGTAGATTGCTCACATAAAGAATCCAACGACATAGTGCTACATGATAATAGTTTGAGTCTTGGTGGAGAAGTTCTAGCAAAAGAAAATGAGTGGCAAGAAAGCGAGTATTTCACATTTGAAAATTTAAGCTTCATTGGTGAACCGCAATTATTAGGATTTACGCATAATAAAGAAGAAAAAATAGCGGCTAGTCAAATGGGAAAATATGGCTGGCATTTTTGGGGAGAGAGCGTTAAATCAGGAGACTTCCTTCGCGTCAAGGGAACTCACCAATTGACAGGTAAAGAAGTGGAATTGGTTTCAAATGCTAAGTTACTTGGACCGAACAGTGGCGCGGATAACCATGCTCCAACTAATATGACTTTCCCAATTGGTGGTATGTGGAAGCTGGATGCCTATATTGATGGGAAGTTATTCGGTAGCGTTTATGTAAAAGTGGAAAATTGAAAACAAATGAAAAATACCAGGCAATCCATGGAGAGAGCCTGGCATTTCACTATTTACTAATGACAATTGACAATTTATAGTTTGCATGCTTATTTAAATCGACTAAAAACTGATCTAATACTTCGTTTGATGTGAATCTACATTCAAGCAGATAACAACTATCTCCACTGATTTTGAAGTTATTAACAATATATTGCTGCTGCGTTTTTATAAATGACAGAAAAGGTTCATGGTACGGACTTTTTGTATAAATATTAATAAATGCATGGACATTGATACCTAATTTTATATGATTCACATCGATTGTATAGCTCTCGATAACCCCATTATCTTCAAGCCTTGCCACCCTCGATGACGCCGCTTGCCCTGTCAAATGAACCTTCTCACCCAATTCCTTCATCGTAATACGACTGTTCTTGGAAAGCTCATCTAGTATACGTAAATCCGTACTATCTAACATGTAGTAACTCCTTTCATTTTTCAAGTCAAATCACTAAAAGACTTGATTTTAGCTATGTAATTACTATTTGGACATAGTATAAACTAAATGTAATTTAAAGAAAAGGAGTTATAAATATGAAAATTCAACAAATCCGCAATGCCACTTTAGTAATCGAATATGCGGGGAAAAAGTTTTTAATTGATCCACTTTTGGCAAACGAAGGTGTGTATCCTCCTTATCCAAACTCTTTAAGACAGGATCAAAATAACCCATTAGTTGAATTACCAACATCCATTGACAAACTCATTCATGTCGATGCTGTAATCGTAACTCATTTACATTTAGATCATTTTGACGGAGTCGCTAAAGAAGTACTACCGAAAGATCTTAAAATGTTTGTTCAAAATGAAGAGGATGCCAATGAAGTTAAAAAATCTGGCTTTTTCAATGTCGAAGTTTTACAAGAAAATACCGTTTTTGAAGGTATTCAATTAATTAAAACAAAAGGTCAACATGGCAGGGGAGAAATTTTAAAATTAACTGGTCAAGTGTGTGGTGTTGTCTTTAACCATCCAAATGAGAAAAAATTATATATCGCTGGCGATACTGTATGGTATGACGGAGTGCAAGAAGTGCTCCTAAAAAATCATCCAGAAATTATTGTCGTTAATGGGGGAGACAATCAATTTTTAGAGGGAGGCTCTCTCATAATGGGAAAAGATGATATTTATGAAGTATACAAAACTGCTCCAAATGCAAAAATTATCGTTAGTCATATGGAAGCGGTCAATCATTGGACATTATCAAGAACAGATTTAAAAAGCTTTATAAATGAAAAGGGGATTGCTGCACAAGTTTTTGTACCGGAAGATGGTGAAGAGTACACAATTTAAAGAAAGTGTTATGAAAATTAGCTAAATCCTGTAAAATTAATGCAGGAGGGATTTAATGAAGCATTCAATTTATACTAGTGAAAAAGGTAGATTGGAAATTTTAAATCATTATGAGCAATATTTAAATTCTTTTGATTTTGAAGTTGAAAGAGCTTTTGTGGATACATCGATCGGCAAAACACATGTACTTATGGCGGGTCCGAAAGAAGGAAAGCCTTTGTTTATTTTTCAAGGTGGGAATTGCATTAATCCGATGACATTATCCTGGTTTAAGCCGTTAATAAAAAATATAGAATATATGCGCCTGACACGATTGGTCACCCAGGATATAGTGAGCAAAAGAGAATTTCAGCTAAGGATTTTAGCTTTGGGCAATGGATAGTTGAATTGATGGATTATTTTAATGTTAAGAAATGTGCTTTCTTAGGACCATCGTATGGAGCGGGTATCATTTTAAGGCTCGCTGCTTATATGCCAGATAGGATTGAATGTGCAACGCTTGTTTCCCCAGCTGGATTAAAAGTTGGCTCCAAAATGGAGATGATTCAACATATCTTAATCCCTTTGCTACTGTTTAAAAATTCTTCGTCAGCCATATATCTTGAGAAAATAGCTGATAGAATGTCTGCTAATTGCATGAAAGAGTTTGATCGGCAAATTATTGGAGATATTTTTCGTTACGTAAAATTAGAACAAGAGATGCCAAAACTAACAGGTAGAAAAGAATTAGAAAATTACATTTCACCTACATTAATTATCGCTGGAGAAAAGGATATTTTCTTTCCAGAAAAGAAAATCAAAAAAAGAGCTGAACAAGTCATACCAAATTTGACTATTTTTCAATCATTTAATATGGGCCATTTCCCTTCAGAAGATTATTTAGAAAAAATAAATAATGTTATCATTGGTTTTTTAAATAAATATTATTGAATTTGATGTTAGATACTAGTAATTGTGTAGATTATTTTATTGACAAAATAATTCATTTGTGCTATAATTTACAATTATTAATTTAAAGTGTAAAATAGGACTCTCCTGGCCAGGAGAGTCCTATTTTTGCTTTAATTGGGTTAATGAACTAGAGAATCCAAATCAAAAAACGAATTATAACACTTGCTTTTTCTAGGAGATGATTGTTTTATGGAAGATTTACCTTGTAAAGGCTGTAGAGAGATGTGTTGTGGGCCTGTTCCAATTACAGAACAAGAGTTAAAGAAAATAAAAAAGAAAATCAAAGCGATGCCTAAAAAAATGAGCCTAGATTTAAAAAATCAACAACGACTTTATGGAACCTGTATTTTTTTTGACGAAATAAATGACCGATGTGGAATTCATTCGGTACGTCCGTCTATTTGCCAAGCTTTTGGTTATTATAATAATCTAGTATGTTTTCGTAAACCAAAAGTGGCCGTTGGAAAAAACTATATAGCTAATGAGCTTCCGATTGGTATTTTAAGTATTGATTTTTCGTGGAAAGATTTTATTTAATGGAGTTTAGAGGTTATAAGTAAACATAAAACAGGGGAAAGTTTGCTTTCTACCTAATATAAAAGAGCCTGCCTTATTAATGCAGGCTCTAATATCATACATACTTTTAAAGTTCTAATCGCATAGTACGGCTCGTTTCATTAAATCCGTGTTTGTCATACAAGTTAATAGCGCCAATATTTTCTGCTAAAACGCTTAACTCCAAGAAATCTAATTTACGCTCTTCTGCCCATTTTTTTGCCTCTTGTAGCAAAAGTGAACCAATGCCTTTACTTTGGTATTGACCTCCAACAATTACATCCATAATATATGCATAATTATGCTGGACGATACAAGAATATGGAGGAGTAGCTAATTCTTGAATTAGTAAAAATCCGGCAATGTTGTTATCTAATTCAGCAACAAAAATGTCTGATTTCTCTTCCAAAATTAAGTTTTTAAGAAATTCTACATCCTGCTTTGCGGGTGCTATGTATTGAGGTTGTAGTTTTGACATTTCTAAAAACAGCTCTTCATATAATATTTCTATTTGTGGGATTTCTTCTGATGAAGCAATTTTAATATTCATGTACTACCTCCATTCGAATTTTATACTATTTTATTTTACTATATTTTGTTATTTTTGAAAATAATCTGTAAATAGAACAAAAACCCCTTTAGTTAACGCAGTATAAACCGCATAGGATTTCTAATACTAAACCTGTTTTAAAAAATCCGGTATGAGAAAGGAGGTTTTCATCCGTGAGATTTTTAGCGTGGGGGATTATAGGCGGCGCGGCTATTTTTGGTGTACTGAAACGCTTTGGGCTAATGAACAATGCCCAACAAATGACACAGGCTGCTCAGCAAGGTACGACACCAGTACAATTAGTAGCAAACAGTAATCCACTTACTGCAAATACACCAAAACAATAAATAGAATAGGCCATATCAAGTTTATAGACCTTTGGTTTGCTAAGGATCTATAAGCTTGTACATAAAAACAGCACAAATAGGGAAAAAAGCAAATATTTTAACTTCTTTCATCAAATGTTTTGTAGCGAAAGCGCAGCGACAGGTACAGAAGTCTCCGGCGGATGTAGAATGGGGACTTATTAAACTACGGGAGCTTTACTTCAAGATGGGATTCCACAGAGATCCCATCTTTTTCTTCTTCAACTAATACGAACGTGGCAGTTTAGTTAAAGAGTATTGTTTAACTTATAACAGTTTTATTTTGATTCCTTTTGGTTATGTCTCCCGGACATCTCCTAATAAGGGTTCTATGTTGTTTTAAACAAAAATCGAATTGTAAAGTTAACTTGACATCCATATCAATGTAAAGTAAACTTGACTTATCAACGGATGTACAGTTTACTTTACATTTTTAAAGGAGGCTTTATGAAAAACAGAATTCGCGAATTACGAAAATCGAAGAAGATTACGCAGGAGGAATTGTCGAAACAAGTTGGAGTCTCACGGCAATCGATCATTGCAATTGAAACAGGAAAATTCAATCCATCTATTGAGCTTGCCTACAACATATCAAAAGTTTTCAATTGCACGATTGAAGAAGTGTTTATTTTCGAAGAGGGGAGAATGTAATTATGGAGGTTTCTATCGGGGGTATTATTGGATTGTATGGAGGATTGATTTGTGGGATCCTTGGTTGGTGGTTCGGACGGAAAAAAGCTAGAGAAAACAGAGGTATAGATGAGCTATATTATCATATTTGGCAAAATGCAAAATCCTATTCATGGTATGTGACATTAGGAGCGATTTATGTTCTCTTTTCTTTAATCATGTTTGGGATTGAATTAAGCAACGCGATGGTTTTAGGTATCCTTCTTTTAACACACATAGGGAGCTGGGGTATAATTGGGGTTATTTTGTCTATCAACATGTCCAGCACAGTCCCGTTGCAGCCTTCTCGTGTGAAGTTTGGATTAATCGTCATTGCTACGTCTGTTATTGTTTTTACGATTATCTCGATCATGACGAAAAGCTGGCTGTTTTTACTATACAGTATACTACCTAATTTAATTGGACTTTTTTCTGCACTTACACCAAAGGGAGAAGATTCCAAGTTAACCTAATAAAATTTGATATAAAGTCGTACCGTTTCACCCCTTTGGATATGGTTATCTAAAGGGGTGTTTTTATAGTGCGAAGGAAAAGAATATCTAAATTGAAAGATCGATTAGGAATTGGTGAGTGACAATAAAGTTATTCCATTGTCACGTGGAGATAGACATTCTTGGTAATTTGCTCATCTGAATGACCAAGTCTATTCATGATTTGTTCGTTAAAAACTAACAATTACAGATTTTCCGAACGAGAAAGCCCATGCAGGGTGTAGCCCGTCTTTAGACATGGGATGAAAGTGAGGTCAGACAAGAGATAGCTTTTGCTACCTTAATTGTCTGAAAGGGTGTTATACTTCATGTATAGACAAGTAAAAGTCTTTAAAACACGCTCGTTCATTGAAAATTGGATATTGTATATGGTTCGATAGCCTAATTCATGCTATCGGTAAAACAATATGTGTCGTCAAGAAAAAGACGCTAAAACACATCGAACGAAACCAACTATGGTAAAAGTAGTGTAGCCCTATCTGCTATATGCACTGGATAGGGAGGGGTAATGGGATACCCCAATCTTGAGAGCTGTTCAAAACAGAAATGGACTGCGAACGCTTAGTTACTCAGGAATCCCACTGACATTAGTCAGCTTGTCCCTTTAGGGGTGGGAGTCTCAATAGCTAAATGTTTACCTACGAAAATACCACTAGCTGCTGCTTGTGATAATGAATGTGTAACACCTGAACAATCTCCAATTACATATAATCCTTGAATATTTGTTTGGAAATTTCCGTCAGTTTCTATTGTTGGTGAATAAAATTTTCCGTCCATACCATAAAGCAATGTATCCTCATCAATGGCTTCACCAATAAATTTTTCCAAATGGTTTAAAAATCCCTGCATGATTTGAATAAATAGTAAAGGAATTTCTTTAGTTAAGTCCCCAAATTCAGCTTTTAACGAAGGCTGAATTCGATTATAATTCATATTTTCTTTTGTTGTAGAGTGTCCCTTCCTTAAATCTCCATAACGTTGTACTACAATACGATCTGTCCCTTTATTTATTTCGCCGATCACCTTATGTGCATATGTATTTGCTTCTTCAAGAGTAGGGAAATATGTTGGAGTGAACAAAGTAAAATTCAAGTTAGAAGTTCCATTCTTTTGCTCTCGAAAATTTTGACCATCTGGCATGACTAAACCTTCTTGATATTTACGAATAATTCTTCCTTTAGGATTCATGCAATAAGTACTTGAAATGATATCTTCATGTGCATAAGCAAGTTTTGTTTCAAAGGTATCTTCCAAAATTGAACGTAGCTGTTGTTCTGCCATTTCAACTCTAATACCTAAATCTAAACGGGTCTTACCTTGCTTAACTCCAAGACTAGAACACTGTTTTTTTAACCAATCTGTTCCGGATCGACCTGTTGCAAACACTACTTGCTGAGATCGGATATTACCTTTATTTGTGATTAAAGTAAAAGAATTATTATCTTTTTTTATATCTTGCACATCCACCTCAAATTGAATATCTATCTTGTTTGATAAAACTTTATAAATTTGTTGGAAAATTTTTGTTGAAAGTGACGTACCTAGGTGCCTCACCTCAGTAGTTAACATCTGTAGGTTACATAATTGGGCTCTTTTTGAGAGTTCTGTATTAGCTGTGGAATATTTAAAAACAGAGTCTCCACCGAAACGGCATAAAATATCGTCAACTTCATCCATTAAGCGTTGTAGATTCTCTCTACCTACTTTTTGCTCTAATTCGCCGCCAAATTCAGTTGAATAATTAAACTTTCCTTCTGATTTACCCAAACCAGCAAAACCAAAATATTTCTCACATAAATTACAATTGCACGTTTCGCCTCGATCTAAAGGGCAATTTCTCTCCTCTATAGATTTTCCTTTTTCAAGAATTAATATCTTTTGATTACTTTGAGATAAGGTATATGCTAAAAAAACACTACTTACACCTGAACCGATAATTGTAATATCATACATCTATTTACACCTTCTTTAATTAATGAGTAATAAGAGTATTTTATAACAAGTGGATTGTCTACACAAAACTAAACAATTTTTTTAGTGTACAAGTTTATACAGAACGGGACTCATGTATTCAAGGGATCCAAGAATCCGAATGTTGTTATGAATGTAATCAGCTAATTCAAGTTGTAAATCCTCTAACTTGTTTACAGTTATACCCATGTTCAATAAGATTATCTAAAGAACTATGAAAAGGGTGATTAAAGTTGTTTCAAATAAAAAAGATATATAAAGAACACTTTCCTAACGGTAAAAAAATTATCTATCAATACGTCTCCAACAACTATTATGATGTTGTCTATAAAGAACGAGAAAATGGCTGGGCAATTGATTTTACGTTAAAACATTTTGAAACCCCGTTTCACAAGTATTTGGAAGGAGAAATTTTTGAAGATCATATAGAAGATATTGAATGCTATATTGCTGAATTAAATGAAGAAGAAGTAGGAATTGTTAGCATCAGCCAAGAGAAGTGGCATAATGTGTTAAGAATTAATGATATTCATATTGATCCATTTCATCAACATAAAGGAATTGGGAGTAAATTCATGGCTTTGGTGAAAAAGCGAGCAACAGAAATAGGGGTGAGAGCGATCGTTCTAGAAACGCAAACTTCTAATTATCCTGCCATTCAATTTTACAGAAAGCATGGATTTCAACTTATTGGATGTGACCTATTAAGTTATTCCAATGAAGATATTGAAAAAAAGGAAGTAAGAGTTGAAATGGGACTTGTTATTGAAACATAAAAGGAGAGCACGTTTTTATCGTGTTCTCCCTAAGAAACTATATATTATTTACTTTGAGTTTGAAGTGCTAATTTAACCCCTAGACCTATATAAACGAAACCAACAGCTTTTTCAATCCAACGTGAACCATTGTTTGATGTCTTCGTAAAGATTTTTTCGCCAATAAAGCTTGTTATAATAGCTAACAAAATAGTATATAAAACACTCATTACAACAAAAGTAATGCCTAATATCAATAATTGTACAGTGATAGATTGGCCATTATGCTGAACAAACTGTGGTAAAAACGCTAAGAAAAATAAAGCAGTTTTTGGATTTAAAATTTCCGCTAAAAAACCTTGGCGGAAAGAAGTACTTGCTGGACTTTGTTCAACAGTTGGTTTTTCTAATTTTTGTGGCTTCGTTAGTAGCATTTGAATACCTAAATAAACAAGGTATGCAACACCGATATATTTCACTACTTCAAACGCAGTAGCTGATTTCATTAAAATTGCTGATAACCCTAATACAGCTGCTGACGTATGGACTAAGTCACCAAGCCCAATTCCTAGAGCAGTGAAAATACCGTTCTTTTTACCACCTTTTAGCGTTTGCGTAATGGTAATGATAACAGCGGGACCAGGAATTAAAAATAAAAGAAGAACTATTGCAATAAAAGATAACATATTTACCCATCCTATTCTAATAAAATAAACATTCAGTTAAGATGATAATAAAATTAACTTAAATGAATGCAAAAAATATTATATGCTATCTGCTATATACCTGTCGATAACGAAATACTGAATAGGGTTATTTATAATAATCAGAAAACGATTTGGTTATATTTGTATAATGTTGCGTATTATTGAATTATAGTGAAGGGATTGAGGTGATAGCTTAATACCAGAAGTTTTTACTATAGTGCCTTTTTCACAGGTTTTGTTAGGGCTTACGTTTATCATTATAGGCGTTCGATAGAGGAAAAGAGCAAAAAGAACGTATGTTAGTTTATTATATTTCGGTGTTGCGTTTTTCATATTATTAGTTGCTGGACAAATACTTTTATTTTAGAGATACATTCATTTTTATTTTTATATTTAAGAAAAGATGGGTTTTATGCCTGTTATAAGTCACATCTAAGCTGATGTGGCTTTTATTTCGTAATTCAAACATAAAAATAGTACCAACTACTAATATTTAATGATAGAATTAGGTGATAATATTTTTGGAGGTTTTTTTAGATGCTAGATATTCAACAAATACAAGAAGTTATTAGACATCGTTATCCTTTTCTATTAGTTGATAGAGTATTGGAATTAGAAGAGGGGAAGAGAGCGGTAGCCATTAAAAATGTAACGATTAATGAAGAATTTTTTAATGGACATTTTCCTAATTATCCAGTGATGCCAGGTGTGTTAATTGTCGAAGCATTAGCTCAAGTAAGTGCTATTATTATGCTCACAAAAGAAGGGAATCAAGGGCGACTAGGATTACTGGCAGGTATTGATAAATGTCGCTTTAAAAAACAAGTTAAACCAGGAGATCAATTGCGCCTTGAAGTGGAAATTACACGCTTAAAGGGTGCCATTGGTAAAGGACGTGGAATAGCAACAGTTGACGGAGAAATAGCTTGTGAGACAGAGCTTATTTTCGCATTTGGAAGTTAAGTCCATCTGATTTAACTTCTTTCAGCAAATGTTTTTTGTAGCGAAAGTGAAGCGTCAGCAGCAACAACAACGCACGACTGAGTGACCAAAATCTTCTCGCTCCCGCTTCGCTTTCGCGCAATAAAAATCTGCGACTGCTGCTACGTTAGCACTGCGCTTTACCACAAAAAATATTTGCAGGACTAAGCACAAAGCCGACTCCTGATGTTGCTTTAAAATAAAGCTTAATCAAATTAATATTAATAAACCTGATAAATAAAAAAAAAGCGTGATTTGAAAAAAGATTGATCAAAACACGCTTTTAATAATTTCAATTGAATCATTTATTTCTAAAAAAGTTTAATCATTTCTGTGAACCTTATTCAATTAAAGTGCCCTTTAATTGAATAAAGCACTAGTCAGAACTTATTTTATATTTTTACTTCTTGAATCATAATTAACTTTTCGGATTCTGTTTTGGAGTTTTTTAATAGGGAGGACGGCAATATTCCCAGAAAGTAATAATCCCATTACTACAAATACTGTTGCTGTAATATCAAACATAGTAATAGATTCATTTAAAAAAATAGTAGCTAATATGTATCCAAAAATAGGAGTCATAAATAACCAATTGTTAGCCCTTACCGTATCCTGTTTCAACAGGTAAAACCAAAGCAACATTGTGCCGATTGAAATAATAAACACCAGCCAAAATAACGAACCAAGGAAATAATAATCCAATTTCAAAAAAAAATTTTCTTTTTCGAGAATAAAAGCTATAGGGATTAAAGCAACTCCACCAATAGACACTTGCCAAGTATTAATGACAATACCCGGTAGATTTAAATTGACTTTTTTAAAATAAACGCTCCCGATCGCCATTGATACCATTCCTATTCCCAAAATAATCAATCCATATACACTAGCCTCACTGGTTGTGATAGATGGCCATATGGCAATTAATAGTCCAAATGCTGCTATGACCATTCCTATCCATTCTTGTAAATAAACTTTTCGTTTTAACCATATAGAGGACAGGAAAGCAACCACAAAAGGATTTGTTGTAACAAATAAATTAAATAAGCCTGCCGATACATAATTCAATGACCAAAAGGTTGCACCCAGATAAATTGTTGTATTCAATAACCCTAAAACAATTAATGAGCCCCATTCCTGTGACCGTGGCCAAGGATATTTTTTATTTAACAAATAAACATAAAGAAATAGCAAACTTCCAGCGATCAGAAAGCGAGTGGTAGCCAATACCAACGGGGTGGTAGAGTTTAAGCCAAACTTTGTAGCTATCGCTGCAGATGACCATAAGAGTGTAAAAAATAAACCTAAAACTGTTTCCATCGTTTTGCTCCTTTTAAGTAAAGTGACTTCTCAAAAAAACGTGATTACAGAAAGAACCACAATATCAAGAAGTAACTCGGCCCTTAACCAAGTCCATATTAAAATTTTACAAACAACGGATAACAGTTTTTTTACTAAAATTCAGAATTTTTTTATCCGAATTTCGTTATTTGATTAGTTTATACTAATTTATAAGGGTTATTTTTCAAAAGTTCTACTTTTTATTCGAAATTGGCTTGGTGTTATTTCCCCATATTTTTGGAATAAACGTGTTAAGGAAGATTGATGTTCAAAACCTACTTGAATCGCGATTTGTAAAATGGGTAAATCAGTATTCAGAAGCAATTCTTTTGCTTTATTCAAACGAAGTTCCTGTATATATGCTGAAGGAGATTTCCCAGTTTCTTTTAGAAACCAATCCGAATAATATGAACGATTGTAATGTTCAAGTGAAGCCAGTTTATTAACCGTAATATTCTCATTGTAATGTTCATTGATATACCTAATAGATTTAGGTTGTTGTTCTTGGAGTAAATAATGTGAAATATAGGGGTATAGGTCTTTAAGAGCAGAGCCATTTAAAGATTGTTTATCGATTTCATTCAGGATAAGATATCGAATCCCTTTCCATTGATTATCTAATTTAAATGAAATTCCATATAACTTTTTCTTAGTTAACATAAAATGAGGAATATCTAAAACCAAAAACTCGTTACGTACAATTGAATGAAAAGTATGATTACACTCGGGTGGAATAAAAAATAATGTTTGGTGGTCTAGTTGAAGATCCTGTGCCCCTGTATTAATATAAAGCTCTCCTTGGAGAGGCAAAATTAACTGAGCATAATTATGGGAATGAGTGTTTTGGTTAGGTGTGTAGGTTCTTCGTTCTGCTACAATTTTTTTAATCTTTTCCATTTTCATTTCCTCCTACCTTGCTTTAGGGTTAGTCAATAAGACTTGTTCTATTAAAAGTCACTTTAACAACTAATTGTCATTCAACAATTAATCGATCTTTTTATTCAAATGTTCTTTTCTTTGCCATTTAAAAACACCCTTTAGATAACCATATCCAAAGGGATAAAACGGGGCAACTTTCTTTAATTCTACATTTCAGATGCACTTTTCTTTTGGAAATAAAAAACATCCCTTTAAATCAATAATATCTAAAGGGGTAAAACGAGGCAACTCATTTATAAACGGTTAAATAAAAGAAGTTCTAATGAATAAACATCCTAAATAAAATAAGACGAAGGAGTTGATGATCACAAAATCGACTCTATTTTTTTGCGTAAATATCTAATGTATCATGTTATTTCTATATTGGGACTTAATTTTATGTTGTTACAGAATATACATAAAAAGGAAAATTGCAATAATTTAAGTGGAACAAATGAATATATACTTAGATTAAAATCACGAGAGCTAATTATTAAGGGAGGATTTTATATGTCGGAAAGCACACCGTTTATCAAAGATGTTCCGGGTGGAAATGTGAAATTTTCTATTCTAATACCTGCTCATAACGAAGAAAATTATATTGGTGGGTGTTTAGAGTCGATTGCAAAGGCTGCACAACCTTATAAAGATCAAGTAGAAGTTATTGTTGTGTTAAATCGTTGTACAGATAAAACGAAAGAAATTGCACAATCCTACAATTGCGTGACATTGGAAAATAACGATAAAAATTTATCCAAAATTAGAAATGCTGGGGCTGCGTTAGCAAAAGGCGAGATTCTCATTACAATTGATGCTGATACTCGAATGACAGAACACATGCTATCTGAGGTTGAAAAGCACTTAGCTTCCAATCAGTTCATTGGAGGCGGCGTGAACGGAAGATTTGAAAGAATGTCTTTAGGTATAATAGTATCTACCATGCTGCTAATCTTTCCTTTACTGATCAAGTATGGTTTTATTTCTGTAGGGATCTTTTGGTGCTATAAAAAAGACTTCCAGGCAATAAGTGGTTTTAACGAGAATATGCTAATGGCAGAAGATGCTGATTTTGCTAAGCGTTTAAAACAATGGGGCAAGAAGAACGGTAAAAAGTACGGAACGATTAAAAATGGAATGATTACTTCGTGTAGACGATTTGACCATTATGGAGACTGGATGTTACTGAAACGACCAGGTATGATTTTAGCTTATTTAAAAGGCACTAATGAAAAGGCTGCTAATGAAGCCTATTATGATGATCAAGCAAGATAATAAAACTACCTTAATGGCTTATATTTCAGCATAATAATTGTTTAGACCACTTCGTTGTCAAACGAGTGGTTTTTTTATGTGTAATTCTTTAGATTTTCTTAAATAATAAGACTTTGCATGACAGTAAGTTTAACGGAATGATATGATGTTGGATGATTAGTAGAACCTCTGGGAATATTGTTAAATCAAGGTTTTGAACAAAGATGAAGCTTTTGAATAAAGGTGGTTATGAGCATGGGTATAAATATTCTTGTAGTTGATGACGAAAAGGAGATTGCGGATTTAATTGAGCTTTATTTAAAAAATGAAAATTTTAATGTTTATAAATTTTATGATGCTCAGGAAGCGTTAGCGTGTATACACTCGATCAAATTGGATCTTGCTATTCTTGATGTAATGATGCCTGAAATCGATGGCTTTGAAATTTGCCGAAGAATTCGGGAACAATATCATTTTCCGGTGATTATGTTAACAGCGAAAGAAGAGGAAATAGATAAAATAACGGGGCTTACATTAGGGGCTGATGATTACATAACAAAGCCATTTCGCCCATTGGAGGTTATTGCAAGGGTTAAGGCTCAAATTCGCAGATCTACAAAGTACAATCATCAGGGGACATTACAAAATGATCAGATTATTGATTTTTCAGGCTTAATTTTAGAGCAAAAAACTCGGAAATGTATGTTAAATGAAAAACAACTGTCTCTTACACCTACAGAGTTCTCCATTTTGTGGTTTTTATGTGTAAATCGAGGACGTGTCGTTTCATCAGAAGAATTATTTCAAGAAGTATGGGGTGAGAAATATTATAGCAGTAACAATACGGTAATGGTTCACATTAGGCATTTACGAGAAAAGATGAATGATTCCGCAGAGAACCCAAAATTCATAAAAACTGTCTGGGGAGTGGGGTATACCATTGAAAAATGATTTTGGAAAACTAAAAAGAACAATAATGCTTCAAATTTTGCTGATTTTAGTAATAGCATTGTTTGTCGGCTATTTCATAAGATATGTGTTTATTGATGGTGTCTTACAAGCCCCATTCGCTGATTGGTTTATTCGATTTTGTGAAAATGTGCTACAGCTTGATTATTATTCGGCACAGAGAGCCTATGGAATATTATTTCAACAAAATAAGTCACTTTGGTTAGCGATAGGCTTAATTATTTTGCTATTAGTAATTTTTTATTTTGCACTTTCTCGGTTTACGAAGTATTTTAACCAAATTGCCATAGGTGTTAATATGCTTTCAGAGGAATCAGATCAGGAAATAAGTCTTCCTTCTGAGCTAGATTTTATGGAGAAAAAATTAAATGATGCAAAAAATAAATTAGAAAAACGGGCAAAGGATGCACAGGAGGCTGAGCAGCGCAAAAATGATCTCGTTGTTTACTTAGCCCATGATATTAAAACACCGCTGACATCTATGATTGGTTACTTAAGTCTGTTGGATGAGGCTAAGGACATGCCTGTAGAGCAAAAAGAAAAGTATGTGAAGATTTCACTAGAAAAATCATATAGGCTAGAACAGTTGATTAATGAATTTTTTGAAATCACTAGATTTAACTTACAGTCCATTATATTAGATAAAGAATCCATCAATTTAAATTACATGTTAATGCAATTGGCAGATGAATTTTATCCCTTATTAGCCCCTAAAGGACAACAAGCAATTGTTAATATCGAGGGAGAAATGAAAGTTTTTGCGGACGCCAATAAATTAGCGAGGGTATTTAATAATATTTTAAAAAATGCCATAGCATATAGCGATGATAACAGTATTATTCATATTAGCGCACACCATCAAAATGACCAGACATTTATTTCATTTACAAATAAGGGAAAAGCAATTCCACCACAAAAATTAAAGATGATTTTTGAAAAATTCTATCGTTTAGATTCTGCCAGATCGACTCAATCAGGTGGGGCGGGCCTTGGTCTTGCAATTGCCAATGAAATAGTCCATGCTCATGGAGGAACGATATCAGCTTCAAGTGATGATGAAAAAACAGTTTTCACTGTTATGATACCAACACTTTCTTAAGAAACCTTAAGAATTTTATAATAGATTATTAAAAAAGAACTCCTTCTTTTATGTTTCAATAGAGGCATAGAGAGAAGGAGTTGTTTTTATGTTTAAAAGAAAAGGATTTTATAGCCTACTATTACTGATTTTTATTTTTCTGGTGGTCATGTTTGTAAATGAATATCAAGATTCAAAGCTAGAAATAGTTGATACCCCTCAGCTGGAAATGCCAAAGAAAAGTGAAATAAATCTTGATGTGAATTTACATAGCTCAAATGCTATATTAGTGAACTTAGACACAAATAAGATTTTATTGGACAAAGATAGTGACGAAATCATTTATCCTGCTTCATTGACGAAGATCATGACGGTTTTAGTTGCAATTGAAAATATCCCGAATTTACAGGAAAAGATTGTACTTCCTAAAAGTATATTTAAGAATTTATATGAAGAAAATGCTTCTATGGCAGGCTTTCTTCCTAATGAGGAGGTAACAGCAGAGGATTTACTTTATGGTTCAATGCTACCTTCAGGTGCGGATGCTTCTATTGGTTTAGCCGATTACATAACTGGGTCGGAGAGTAAATTTGTAAAGTTAATGAACGAAAAAGCTAAACAGCTAGGGATGAAAAACACACATTTTATGAATGCAACAGGACTCCATCATCCTGATCATTATACGAGTGTGAAAGATATTTCGATACTTTTACAATATGCCTTAACTAATAACACCTTTAGGGATATCTATACGGCGGAAAGATACTCAATTAAGTCAACGAATCTTCACCCAGAGGGCATGACGGTGACGAGCCGAATGTTTAAAAATTTGAATGCAAATGAAAAAACGAGAGGTGAAATAATTGGCGGCAAAACTGGCTATACAGAGCAAGCAGGCTTATGCTTAGCAAGTCTAGCGACAATTAAAGGCGAGGAGTATATTCTAGTAACAGTAGGTGCTAAAGGTGACTCACGAACAGAGCAGTTCAATATTACGGATGCATTAGCTGTATATCAACAACTTGACTAAGGAACTTTATGAATGTTTCCCGCAGTTCCTAAACTTACAATAAAATTTTATCCAAAAATAACATACTACCTTTCCATCCCTTCATATAATTTAAATATCTGAAAAATTTAGGTGACTATGTTTTGACTATAAATGAGTTTTCTATTCTTAATAAGGTCATTAAATCAGGTAAACCAGTATGAGAGGATGAGGGGTTTGAAGCATCCCGGCACAAATGTTTTTGAAAATAAAGAGGAACTATTCATACCTGAAGAAGCATTAGATAAAGATTTCTGTGATCGATTAGTGAAAAAAATTCATAAAAATATACTCAATGAAAATATAGCAAACGATGTTTATATGTCATATTTCGTGATTTTTGATCAACAATATAAATTGACAGAAATCCGATATTTATTAGATGTATTAAAATTACAAGCAAATGAAATTATTAGATCTAAGCCAATTTATATTACATTATGTGGTGTTATATTATCATTGATTACAATAATTGCCTCTGCCATCAATACTAAGCTGATGATTGGGATCTCACTTGTTCAATTAGTTGCCCTTGCAGTATTAAGTTTTAATGTAGCTGTATTGTTTATTTCCTTTAAAATAGAAAAAGAATATAAAAAAATATACGAAGTCATTAAATTAATTGACTATTATTTAAGTTTTTATAAATAGCTAAATAGGGGTGTGAAAAATGTGCAAAGTATTATAGATCAATTACATTTTTGGATAGATAAGGTGCCTGGGGAATTTCGTCAAATGTCTGAAATAGAGATTTCACAACGGCCAGAGCCTCAAAAGTGGTCAAAAAAAGAGATATTAGGCCATTTATGCGACTCCGCCATTAATAATCTGGAAAGGTTCATTAAAATACAATACGAAAAGGAACCTTTTGTATTAACTCCGTATGACCAAGTTCATTGGGTGAAAATTCAAGGGTATCAAGAGTTACCTTTTGATGAAGTAATGAATCTATGGGTGAACTTAAATAAAAAAATTATCTATGTTATTAAAAATATTCCCGATGAAAAGCTTGCTCTTCAATGTGGCTTTGAAAATAATCAACTAATAACTCTACAGTGGCTTATCCAAGACTACCTTGAACATATGGAACATCATTTGAAACAGATTTTTAAAATAAATGAGCAGATTTTGAATAGATAGTAACATGAATAGCAATTTAATCAATGATAAAAAGTATCCTACGTTTTAATCCCGAAATCACTGTAAGGACAACCTCTAGCTGCTAACACTGAAGTATACATTGCAACAAAAAATCAAAAAAGAGCATTTTTTTTAACATTCCTCAAATAATAAGGTACTAAATATTTTATTTGAGGAAGTGAAGATTTGAAAAAATTCCTGTTTTTATTGCCTATTTGCCTTTTAACTGTCTCCTTTTTTTATGCGAATGTCGGCGCAGAGCGATATGAAAATAAAGGAAGAAAGTATTATGAAGAAGCAGGACAAATTGTCTGGGAGATCAATACGGATGAAAAAATTGTTGCCATTACTTTCGATGATGGACCACATCGGAAGTACACATCTCAGATTTTAGATTTATTAGCCAAATATCATGCGAAAGCTACTTTTTTTATTGTTGGTCAAAATGCGCAAAAAAATCCCGAGGTAATATCAAGAATGTATAAGGAAGGTCATGAACTAGCCAACCATACATTTACGCATCCTCTAAGAACGAATGTTGAAAATTTACTAAAGGAAATAAATCAAACGAATGACGTCATTCAAAACATCACAGGATTTAAGCCTACTTTATTCCGCCCTGTAGAAGGACAGTATTCAGATGCAATGATTCAAGCAATTGCTAAAGAAGGATATAAAGTTGTTATGTGGTCATGGCACTTAGATACTTTAGATTGGAAAAGTCCAGGTACTAATAGAATTGTTAACACTGTGTTAAACGGTGTCAAAGAAGGAAATATCGTTCTTTTTCATGATGGAGGCGGAAATCGTCATCAAACTGTGCAAGCGATGGAAAAAATAATACCGGAACTTGAAAGGCAAGGATATAAATTTGTCACAGTTTCTGAATTACTCGAAGTGCAGAGTAAAAAAAACAAAAACAAATAAGTTTCCGTAATGTAAATGTGTCACTCATTATTAAATTTGTTGTTCCATAACGTGAGGTTGATTTCCGTTCCGGCTGGGCGCTTTGTAGCTGACGCTTTGCTTTCGCTACAGAAAACATTTGTTGCTGACGCTTTGCTTTCGCTACAGAAAACATTTGTTGCTGACGCTTCGCTTTCGCACAGAGCAGAGCTTCCTGGGGGCGTCCGATGAGCCGCTTGGGCCAACAGATGTTTTTTGCGCGAAAGCGTAGTGCAACGTAGCGACAGCAACAGCACCGATGTTGGTCACGAAGGCGTTATCACAGGACGTGATGGTTTTAGCCTTCGTTCCCCTATGTGCTCGCTCCAGGGTCTCATCTGTGACGCTAATCCCCGAGGAGTCGCCCAACCTCCACTCCAATCAACTTATACACATTATTTCAAATTTCATCTCTTGATAATGAGCAAAATATTTTTTAGTTAATACTAATTTAGCCCTGTTTTGGGTGTGCAAAATTTAATGAATTATTTTCCATTTAGAAAATCAGACTAAAATGAATTAGTCTGATTTTTTTTTTTTCTATTAATGACTTTTCCGTTTAACTTACATAATAATCTGTCACATTCAATTTATTTTTTTCAGAGATTTATTCTTAATTAAACGTTTGAACGAAAAAAGGTATAATTACCCTAATAAATAGGGGGGATTGGCATTGTGTAAGGTTGAATTGATTGAATGTAATAATGAGGTTTTAGAGGGAATTGGGAGTTATTGTCTTAGAAGTAAGAAGAAATCAAGCGGATATTTAAATAAGAACAAATGGCTGAACAATAGATTTGAAGAAGGCTTGAAATACGTACAAGTAATCGACAATAAAAAACAAGTAGGGTTTATTGAATATACAGAAGCAGAAAATTCATCAAGAGTAGTTCATGCTGATGATTATTTAGTGATTCATTGTTTATGGGTAAGTGAGGTTGGGAAAGGTTACGGTACTCGATTAATCAATAAATGTTTAGAAGATGCCAAAAAGCAAGCCAAAAAAGGTGTCGTTGTTATTACGAATTCAAAAACGTCTTGGGCGCCAAGTAAAGAGATTTTTTTGAAAAACGATTTTCAACTTATTGACACTGCCCCATTTGATTTTGAATTACTTGTCTACCAATTGAGCGACGAAGCAGAACATCCGTATTTTCCGAATGATTGGGAGGACAGATTAAAAAAATATAACAACTTAACGATTTTACGTTCGTTCCAATGTCCATATGTCGAAATTGCAACGGAAAATATTATAGCTGGTGCAAATAAATTGAATATACCAGTTGAGCTTATTGATCTTAAAGATAGAGAAGAGTTGATGGAACTGTCACCAACTCCGTACGGTATTTTTTCTGTCATTTATAAGGGACAGCTTCTTACTTTTCATAGGCTAACCGTACATTCTGTTGTAAAAAAACTAAGAGAACTGAGTTAAAAACTGCTCAGCGCAAACCCAAAATAAACATAAGTAAATTTCGGGTGTGAATAAGTGGTTATTAATGCTTATAAAAACATAGTAGAAGTTACAAAAGGTTCATAATATAGAATGAACTTAATATCTATCTTCGAACTACAAAAGTTAAGATAGTATGATTAAAGTTCAATCATCCCGCTTTTTACATTAGGACAAAAAGAAAGGGGGGAAAACCTATGGTAACAATTCGCCAAAAACTAGTATCAACTGCACAAGCAATCAATATTACAAATGGTAAAAATAATGCAAAAAAGTATATTGTCGTTCATGAAACCGACAATACGAACGTTGGAGCTGATGCTGACGCCCATGCTCGTTTGCAGATAAATGGAAACAGTAGGGAAGCTAGCTGGCATTGGGAAGTAGATGATAAGGAAGCTGTACAATCGTTTGAGCATTTTTGGGAGTGCTGGGGAACGGGAACGTATGTTGGTAATAGCCAAGGAATTCAAGTGGAAATCTGCGTAAATAGTGATGGAGATTATTTAAAAGCTGTGGGAAATGCGGCGAGTCTTATCGCAAAAATTATAAAAGATGAAAATATAACAATTCAAAATATTGTTCAACACAATTATTTTAGTGGGAAAAATTGCCCTCGTAATATTCGTGCCGGAAAAGTTCCTTGGTCACAATTTATCGACATGGTAAAAAACGCTGGAGATATTCTAGTGCCTCCAGTAGAAACGCAAAAATATCGCATTTTCACGGGAACGTATAGTACTCTTAAAGCAGCAGAAAGTGCAGCACAGGTGATGAAAACAACATTCGGCTGGCTTGTTTACATTGAGCAGGACGGTGCAAATTATCGTATTAAAACAGGAACATTTACAGGGATCAATGCAGCGAAAAATGCAGATATGAAAATAAAAAATGCTAAATTGGCGCAAGTTACGTATATTAAAGATGCATAAGAGGATATGTAATTTCTAATATTCATGAGGATTTTAGTTGACTGCTTCGAGGAAACGGGTAAAATAGAAAAGCAGTACCATTATATACCTTCAACTTAGCAGATAATAGAGGTGCCTTTAGAAAGCGCTTCAAGGGCACCTTTACTTTTACAAAATCTAAAGCAATAACATCTACATAGAATAATGTGCTTAACAATATAGTGATTAATAAATGCTGGATTTTCTGAAGATAGTTGGAGGACAAGATTTGTCGTGAAATTTTGACAGTCTTTTTCTTTTCGTCTTCTCTATAACCTGTTAAGATGGTAATAGTGTGACAACAAGTTAGTGTATATGAGAGTGGTGACAATCAAGATGGATGAACAGAAAAAAGATAGTATAGAACAGCAGCCAGAACAAACACCTCCTACTGAAGTAAAACTTGCAGGACAATTTATACAAATGAAACCGTTTAAATTTATTATGCTGATGTTCTTTACAATCCTAATTACTGCTGGCTTAACGATATTTGCGTTAACATTCGGAGATAAGAAAGCAGTTGAAGTGAAAGTACCGACTGGACGTACGGAATTTTCGAAATTGTACGAAGCCTATGATTTGCTTAAAAACAACTATTACAAAGATATCGACAATGCGAAAGTGGTCGATGGCGCTATTAATGGCATGTTTGACGCTTTAGGTGATCCGTATTCTGATTTTATGGTGAAGGAAGAAGCAGATCAATTTAAGTCTGGTTTATCTTCTAGTTTCCAAGGAATTGGTGCGGAAATTCAAGAGCGTAACGGCTCTATTACAGTTGTGTCACCTATTAAAAATTCACCTGCTGAAAAGGCAGGGCTATTACCGAAAGATATTATCTTAACTGTTGATGGAAAAAGCATTCATGGGTTAAGTGCATCTGAAGCGGTAGCTCGTATTCGCGGTGAAAAAGGAACACCAGTAAAATTAACCGTGAAAAGAGAAGGAAACGCTGATCCACTTAATATGACAATTGTCCGTGATGAAATTCCGGTTGAGACGGTTTACGGTGAAATGCTTGAAGGGGATATTGCCCATATTCATATCACCTCATTTAGTGAAAATACAGCAAAAGAATTTGAGAAGATTCTTGCAGATTACGAAGGTAAAGGCTTGAAAGGTATCGTCCTAGATGTACGCCAAAATCCAGGTGGTTACCTAGAAGATGCAATTGAAATTTCGAATTTATTTGTTCCGGAAGGTAAACCGATTGTACAAGTACAACAAAAAGATGAAGAGCCGAAAATTACAAATGCTATTGCTGGTAAAAAATATAATGTTCCAGTGACAGTCCTTGTTGATAGCGGCAGTGCTTCTGCTTCTGAAATATTAGCTGGAGCATTAAAAGAGTCTGTCGGTGCTAAAGTTGTTGGAGAAACATCGTTTGGTAAAGGCACAGTACAAAATGTCACACCATTAAAAGATGGCTCTAACCTTAAATTCACAACAGCTAAATGGCTAACACCAAATGGCAACTGGATTCACGAAAAAGGTATTGCTCCAGATGTCAAAGTGTCATACCCATCTTATGCATCATTACCATACTTAGATCCATCTGTGGAAATGAAAAAGGATGTGCAGTCTAACTCTGTAAAAGCGGCACAAGAGATGCTAGAAGTTTTAGGATATGAGCCTGGTAAAGCAAACGGTATTTTTGATCAATATACAGAACGTGCAGTGAAAAAACTGCAAGCTGCAAGTGGTCTTGAAGAAACAGGCGTTTTAACTGGCGATACAACATTTGCTTTAATGGATGCATTGCGTGCTAAAATAAAAGCAGATGATCCTCAATTGTTAAAAGCAAAAGAACTGCTTACTGGTACACCAGCAAAAACTGAGTAAACTACAAACTAACAAAGTAGCTGTCGCAGCAGGCGTCTCTAGTGGCCTTTTGCGACAGCTTTTTTTGGGGAGGTAATAATTGTGAAGGACGTATACTTATTTAGTGGCTTTTTAGGTAGCGGAAAAACATCCATGCTAACAGATGTTATTCGACAACTAAAGGAAAAAGATTTAAAGCCTGCTGTCATTATGAATGAGCTTGGAAAGCTACCATTTGACTCACAGGCTGTGGAAAAGGATATTCCACTAAAGGAAATGCTAGAGGGCTGTATTTGCTGCTCTGGCGCTGAAAAAACAGAGGCACAAATTCAATCTCTTCTATTAGATAGTGACTTTGATGTCTTAATTATAGAAACAACAGGTGCTGCACATCCTGTTGAAGCGTTAGACGCTGTTTATTCACCGTTATTTGCGGAACAGTTAAATGTCAAAGGAATTGTCACGGTTGCTGATTCGAAGCTGTGGCTAAATCGGGAAACATTAACTCCGCAAGTACGCTCCTTATTTATGGAACAAATCCGTCACGCACATTTATTGCTGGCCAACAAAACAGATTTATTAACAGAGGCAGAGCAGGCACAGGTTGTTTATGCGCTACAAGGCTTTAATCCCCATGCCTTTATTTTGCAAACTACAAATGGTCGAGTACCGTTACGTTTATTAGAAGATTTAAAGGCAACAGCTCAGGTGGATAAGCAAGATGTTGTGAAAGCCCCAATAGCATCAATGCATCTTGGTTCACGATTAGTTGAATTTAAGGATGTTGACTTTACACAGGAGCAATTTGAGGATTGGGTACGTACATTGCCTGAAACCGTATATCGAATGAAGGGCTATGTGCCAATTGAAGGTGTAAAAAATCCTATGCTGTTTCAATATGCGTATGGCATGGTCCAATGGCTTCCAGAATACGTAAAAATGCCCGCAAAACTCGTTATTATTGGTGAAGATGTAAGTAGTTTAAACGTTATAGGTATTAATATATAGACATATAAAATCTGCTAATTACTACTATTAAGACATGAAAGCTCTGTTCATATTGTCTTATGTAAGTAGTAATCATGGCAGATTTTTTTGTGGATTAGTAAAATGAAGGAAGTGAGTATCGCTATTTTAAGACTTTATTTTGCTCGCCGTTCTATTTGAATATTGAAAATAATTAATAGTTTTTTAGAGGTGTCAACCCTATTTGAAACGTAAGTATTTCATATGCTGGTGGAACTTGCTAAAAATTATTGCCAAAAACCCTCTGTTTGATGCGAATTTATGTCTCTGATGGTGTTGTTAGCAGATGCTGGCAAGAAATTTATTAAATTCGTACTTTACGATTGTTTGCAGAGAAGGAGGAATTGCAAAAATGAAAAAAACACTAACTGCAATTTGTGCAACATTTTTATTAGCAGCTCCAATTCAAATGGCTTCCGCTGCAGCAAATACTACAGAGGGGAACACAACATCAGACTGTAATAAAGTTTCTTATCATAAATGGTCAAATAATCAATGGTCAAATCATAAGTGGTATGTAAATGTACCACAAACACAAGCACCATCAAAAGAAACACAAGCACCAGAAAAAAATCAAACACCAACTAACAATACACAAGCAACAACTAACAATACACAAACAGCCCAAAAAGAAAATACAGCTACTACACCAGCTCAGTCTACACCATCAACGACTACTTCAGATGTGAATGCATTTGAACAAGAAGTAGTAAAATTAACGAATGCTGAACGTACAAAAGCTGGTTTAGCACCATTTAAAACGGATGATCAACTGATGGCAGCTGCTCGTGAAAAATCACAAGATATGCAATCTAAAAACTATTTTTCACATACAAGCCCAACATTCGGTTCTCCATTTGATCGTATGAAAGCTTTAGGTATTACGTATAAGAGTGCAGGTGAAAATATTGCACAAGGTCAACGTACGCCTCAAGAAGTAGTACAAGCTTGGATGGATTCACCGGGTCACCGTGCGAATATTTTAAATGAGAAATTCACACATATTGGTGTTGGTTATGTGAAGTCAGGTAACTACTGGACACAACAGTTTATCCAAAAATAATAATAGCTTTATTGAATAATAGGATGTCCACTAAGTCAAAAACGGCTTAGTGGACATCTTTTTTTATTTTCATAGTAGAAGCTCGAAATTAGACTTTGGTGGAAATAGAGTTTTTTTCTTTTATATCTTCGGCAAAACGAGAGGTTGATTTCCGTTTCAACTGGGCGCTTTTTTGGGGGCGTCTGATTAGCCGCTATTTTTAATATTTCTTCCGCGTTCTTTAGGAGGATAGCTACTTCTTTCAATGAAAAAAGCAAACTAGAACATGTCTAGTTTGCTATTGTTGCTTTGGCCGTGCTTTTAAATCTTTTTTGAACAAGTATTAAACGTATTAATAAAGTAATTGCTCCTGTAGTCAAACCTGCAACTAGCCCAATCCAGTAGCCAAACGGTCCGAAGTCTGTGTGAGTGGCCAGTACATATCCGACAGGCAAGCCGATAATCCAATACGAAATGATCGCCATGATAAAGGTCATTGTAACATCCTTGTAACCTCTCAAAGCTCCTTGTACGGGCGCTTGGATAGCATCAGATAGCTGGAAAATGGCCGCATAAATTAAAAAATGACCGGCGTATTCTAGCACTTTTCCATCAGTTGTATACATATTGGCAACTGGCTCACGAAGGATAAAAAGGATACAAGCTGAAATAAAGCTAAATAAAATCGCGGTGCCAACACATAAATAGCTGTAGAGTTTAGCATCATGCATTCGGTTAGCGCCTATTTCGAACCCTACTAATATCGTAACGCCCATCGAAATACTAAGTGGCACCATATAGAGTAGGGATATATAGTTTATAAAACTTTACTCTATTTACACCAAAGGGTGTATTATCGTAGATTAAACTCCTTGATATATTTGAGAACTGTCTTTTCACTCATAGAGAGTTCATTAGCAATTTTTCGAGCTCCGATATCAGGCTGTATAGCTAAAATTTTACTAATCTCTTTAACAAGCAATTCCTTGCGTTCTAAGCTTCCTTTTCCAAGTTGAAGGTTTTTATACGAACCGAACGTCTCTTCGTCTTTTCGAAGCGTATGAGCCGTATGGGGGGATATTCTAACTAACTCAGTGAAAGAAATTATCCGACCTTGTTTATAAATAAGCTCTTGTGTTTGATAATATCTCTCTCGCTGTGCTTCAAGTTTTTCAGCTTCTTGTTTTGCATTTGGAGGATCTAATTTAATCGGCACGTTCCATGGAATATCTTCTGAAGCAAGCCTTAGACGCAAAGTTAAAATTTCCTCAGACTCACTATAGGTGGCTTTTTCAAACATGTTATTCAATAATTCCTGAATATCTTGTTCAGGTGCTAGACCAAGTGAAAGGGCACTAATAGCAAGCGCATCAGGTAGGATGTCTCTGTGCTTAATTAGGGCCTCAAAAGAGTACTGATTATTTTTTATTAACTTTATCTTTTTAAGATTTGTTTTGTGATGCTCTGTAAGTATAGAAGTTTCGTTTTCAATTTCTTGTTTATTTTTATCAAGTACTTCTTCAGACCACTTACCACTTAAGTACAGACCTAACAACTTATCCAGTTTTTCATGATTATCTTTTATGTTCTGTTCAATTTTCTTCGTTTCTAGCTCTAACTGTCTTAGCTTTTCATCATCTTCAAATTCTAGATCGAAATAACTCTTAACTGACTCTTCACCAGTTAGATATTTCTCAGCAAATACTAACAATGGAACTCGAATTCTGTCAGTATTTACACTAGGTAAACTAGGACAGGGGTTAACATAATCGTTAGAATGCCTTAAGTAATGTTTGTACTCACCATCAACATAACTACCTTTTCGGATACTCAAAATGTTCCCGCAATCAGCGCAACGTATCTCGATAGATTTAAGAAAATGATTTTCTCCAGATCCTATTTTTGTATGACGTTGATCCAACCTTTCTTGTACCCGGTCAAAGGTTTCTTTTGATCGAAGAGGGGGATAAACATTATTCTCGATAATCGTCTCACCATTAGCAAAAGCTTTCCGTAATTGACCGTGATAAGCTGGATTTCTCAATTTATTTCGAACTTGTACCGCAGTCCATTTTCTATTATTTGATGTTTTACTGATACTGTTTAAATGAGTTGCTATTTTTTGTAAACCCATCTTTTCATCAAGGTAAAGTTTGTCAATAAGAGGAATAATCCATTCACGATCAGGATTAATTGATACCGTTTTAGTTAAAGGGTCATAATCATATTCCTCAGGTTGCTTTCCCCACACATTGCCTTCACGTGTATACTGCCGTTGTCCACGACCCATTTTTCCGAGTAAATCCAATCTTGATCTACGAGCTAGCAAGTTTTTTAAGTCAGAGAAGAATTCATCATCAGCATTGCTTAAATCTGATATATGTCCTGGCTCTGCAATTTTTACGTTGTTTTCTCGTAATACACCTTTTAAATATTCCCACTTAATCGTATCTAAACGAGACAGGCGGTCTTGTTCGATACAAAGTACAACATCTACTTGTCCTTTTTCTACGCAGTCTAAAAGAGCAGTAAGGCCATCTTTATCGAGTTTAGTTCCACTATCAACATCTTTAAAAATATCAACAATTTCCCAGCTTTGTTGATTTGCGTATCGAGTTAATTCCAACGTTTGGGCACTTAAGCTGTAGCGGTCTTCTTGTAACTTAGTGGATACACGAATGTAAATAGCTACTCTTAGTACTTTGGATACTGTTAAATCTTTTATTACCAACAATTACACGACCCTTCTGTTAATTTTGTAAAAAATCCCTTTGGGAACACTTTACAAACATTCGTTCCCGTGATACTATTATCTCACAAATAAAAGGGGAATGCATGTTCTTATTTTTTAGACGTATTGTTCTGTTTTACTCTCAAAGCTTTAATATATTCAGTAGCTCTTGCTAGCTCATCAGCAGTAAGTGGCTCACCATCAATTGTAATTTGAGGATCCTTAAAAGTGAGAGCGACATACTCATTTTTGATGGCAGCCGGAGTATCGTCACCAAGAATTCTAGTTGTGTCAATAATCGCATTTTCTCTAATTTTTAAAGCAGCTTGTTCGTCAACATTGTAGAACCAAGCTAACTTAGCCATAGCCTTAACAGAGGGGAATCTTTTACCTCTTTCATACAAGCTAATCGCTTGTGAAGACATTTCTGTTTGAGAAGCAACATCAGCCAAGGATAATTTTCTGTTCTTGCGAAGCTGAAGTAAATAATCTGCAAGAATTGTACTGAATTGTTTTCTAGGCTCTATTTTCTTATCAGTCATAAGATTACCTCCTGTAAGTTATTTGTTTTTATTCTGATTTTTCATAATGCGTAGTGCACGAATGTATTCAGTAGCTTTTTCCAATTCTTCTTCTGTTAGTGGTTCACCATCAATAGTAAATGGCTCTTCTGTAAAGTCTAAATCAGCGATTTCATCGGATTCTACTTGATCAGATTCCATTGAAGAAAAGTGTAATTTATCTATTTCCCTACGTTCTTCTTCAGTAGGATAGCGATCGAAATCAGGGTTGTTTGCCAATACAAGTTCTCTGTTTAACACAGCTTCTGTTCGCATTTTATAGAGTTCATCTTTATCTACACCGATTGCTTTAGCATAAGAAGCGATGATTTTAACAGACGGTAATCTTTTGTCAGATTCATAGAAAGTGATTGATTGTTGTGATATGCCGATTTTTTCGGCTAAATCAGCTTGAGAAATATCCTTTCCTAGTCTTTGTTTCTTTAAGAATTCACCAAAACTTTTATAGTCTTCACCAAAATAGTTGTGAAACATAGTTTTATCCACCTTTCGAAATGTTGAAGTTTATGGGTTTTTATCATGAATTTAGTTAAATTGAAAAAATAATGATTAAAGTTCTTGCAAAAACAAAATATAGTTGTTATAGTATTAATCAATCCGAGCAACTACAAAAAAGTAGTTAAATTTATAGTTTCGTTACTACAAAAAAGTAGTATTTTTAATATCATTTAGTCTTAAGGAGGTGTAACTATGGAAAATACAAAACGAAATACACTAGTGTCCTTACGTAAAAATAAGAATTGGACCCAAAGAGATCTAGCAGAAATTATGCAAGTCTCACAACAGGCAGTCAGTGAATGGGAGCAAGGAACTCGTTCTCCAACTTTTAAAAAAGCTAAGAAATTAGCAGACTTATTCGAAACACCTATTGAATCTTTTTTATAACCCTGATACTACAAAAGTGTGATACCACAAAAAGTAGTAATGTGTTTTAAAAAATAAGGAGGTCTCATAACCGCCATGTTTAACAAAGATTTAGCTAAAATGTACGCATACCTACCAATTAAGCTCAGTCAACTTTCCAAAGTAGACCCAAATGCTGCTCTTAGCATCATCCAAGATTGGGGCGATGGAAGAAAAGACATCCGAAAACTCTGGAAAGAGACAACTGATTCACTTGATGCTGCAACATCAGGTAAATCTGCATAGACTATAAACAATATAAACAACAAAATACTGTTTAAAAAATACAACTTTCAGTTGTATACATCCTAACATAAACGAGCGTTTAGATTCAAGCGTAATTATGTATTTTATTAATTAATTTTCTAACCAAAATGAATTCAAATCAAAATAGTTCACTATTCTATTCGAAAGTTAGGTGTACAAATGACAAAATATATGCAATTTATGTCCAAGATGCTTACTGCAAGCGAGATAAATAACATCTCCGCGAAAGTTAAACTACTTAGAAATGAAAGTCGTGAAATTGAAGCAGTGGCAATGATACTTAGGCAAACAAGACCCGAGAATCATAGATTCCAAGTTAAATCTCTTCAATCAAAAATTAGTTAAATAGATTGCGAGACGCTGTTCTCGCTTTGAGAACTTTAAGCATGGTTGTAATTAGAGTTTTCAAAGCGATACCGGACATCGCAGGGCTATCAATAGCTCGCAAGGGGATGGACCAGAAATACCTTGCGCAGAATCTATTAATCAGAGAGGAGATTGCTAGTGATTAATCTAGTAGTAATTCAAAAAAGACAAGCTGTAACAACCTCGCTTCAGGTTTCAGAAACATTTGAGAAACAACATAAGAACGTGATTCAAGTAATTGAAAATTTGGTAGCTGAAAATTCAGCCACGAAAAACATGTTTTATGAAGGCTCTTATGAGAATCGAGGTAAACATTACAAAATGTATTACATGAACCGCGATGGATTTACGCTTCTGGCAATGGGATTTAACGGAAGTAAAGCACTTGAGTTCAAACTCAAATACATCGATGCGTTTAACAAAATGGAATCTCAACTGAAACCTAACTTACCAGGTACGTACAAAGAAGCGTTACAAGCACTAATTCAAAAAGAAGAAGAGCGTGAACGCCTTGCACTTGAAAATCAAATGTACCAGCAGCAAATCGCTGATGCAGCACCTAAGCTTAACTATGTAGATATTGTTCTGAAATGCCCGGATCTACTAACAGCAACTCAAGTTGCAGATGATTATGGCATGAGTGCCCGTAAGTTTAACTCACTTTTACATGACTTAGGCATTCAATACAAACAATCTGGTCAATGGTTCCTGTATGAGAAGTATAAAGGTCAAGGATACACCAAATCTGAAACTACTCATTTTAATAAGACGAACGGGGACAAAGGTACAAGTCTTTTAACCAAGTGGACTCAAAAAGGTCGTTTGTTCTTGTATGAATTATTAAAAGAAAACAATATTTTACCAACAATCGAAATATTGGAGGATGATGCATCATGAAATCAACAGGTATGACAAGAAAAGTAGACGAGTTAGGACGAGTTACTTTGCCGAAAGAGATTCGGGATAATTTCGGAATCAAAGAAAAGGATCCATTAGAAATCTTCACTGAGAGTGGCAACATCATTCTTCGTAAATACGAGCCAGTAAGTGAGAGCAAGATGCGTACTCAGTTTGAGTTAGAAAAGCTTCTAGGAGAACTCTCAACAGAAGAGCAGAAGCGTGTAGTTGAAGATGCTATCAAGCTTTTAAAAGGGTGATAGCTTATGAAAAACGGAAAACGTTTAACTGTTGCCCAACGTAAATATTTACAGTCGCTAAACTTAAATAGTGAGAATTGGCTTATCTCAAAATGCACTTCTGAAGAGTGGGAGCTAATGCATCGCTATACAGGACAGCCCAAAGTAATACCTGCACCTTAAAACTGAATAGGAGGACAAGCTTATGAATGATTTACAAATCAACACGCAAATTCAGCAATCAGAAGCAAATGGATTGTATCAACAAATCGAAGACATTAAACGTCAACGAGCTAATCTGAAAGACCAACAAGACAAGCTTGAAGGTAAACTGTTTGATCATATCCAAAAGCACGGCAAAGTACTAGCTTATAAGAATAACTTGCCTTATGTACTGACTGTAGGAAATGTAACAAAGTCAGTATTGAATAAAAAGGAGCTTGCTGCAGAACTTGAGGTTCCTCAAAAAGATTTGAACACACAGGGCATTGCTGAACTTGTAGAAGAACAACGTCTAACTAGTGATATGATCCGTTCAGCTACTTATAGTGAATCGGATGTAAAGCTAAAGGCTCGTAAAGCTAGAAAATCAGATATTGAATTAATCTTTGGGAAGTAGGTGAGAAGATGAAACCACCAACAGATATGTTTGGGAAAGAGATTAAAGAGGGCGAAGCTTACTTCGTTGTAAACGATAGAGCAATCCACCTTGACTCGATGGAAGATTATTTTATTGAGGTATTAGGCGCAACAGTCCATGAACGCAAAAAATCGCTAACTGCTGGAACAGTTAACGATCAGAACAAATCACACCAATGATTCAGTGCTATTGTAGCACAAAAGGAGAGAAAACAAAAATGAAAATTGAAGTTACTCACGTTATTAAAGCAGATTCACAGATTGCAAGTTTACTTAATGCATTCCTTGGAGCAATTGGAGCTCCATCAGATAATCTATCAGTAACAGATGCCGTTGATTTAACGCAAACAACATCAACACCTACTAATAATGAGGCAACCACAAAAGCATCTAAACGTATGTATCTCTTCCATGAGGAATCAGGCGCAGTACTAGTAGTAAATAAAGGTGAAGAATTAGCTAAACACTTTGAACAAGGTCTTGTAGAAATCTCTAAAACTGAATTTGACCGCATCCAAGCAGAGAAACAGACTCGTATCGAAAAAGCTGAAGAACAAGCAGATGATAAAGCTACCAATGAAACACCTGAACAAACTAGTGAAACTGAGGACCACGGTATCACAATTGAAATGGTTCGTGCCGAAGCTAAGAAACTTGCTTCAAGTGGACGTCAAGCTGATTTAAAAGCTATCCTTACTTCCTTTGATGCACCTAAACTTACAGCGGTGCCAAAAGCTAAATTCCCTGAACTATTAGCAGCTATTAAGGAAGCTGTAGGTGAAGCATAATGACAGGACACAGTGAACGTGCCCATGCATTATTAAGCGCCTCTGGATCAAAACGTTGGTTAGCATGTACACCTTCAGCGCGCGCAGAAAGTATCGTCCTGCAAGAACTCGAAGCCCAAGGAATTAAAGAACCTGAAAGCCCATTCGCGGAAGAAGGTACACAGGCTCATGAATATAGTGAAATTATTCTAGATCGTGAGCTAAGTAATATCACGAAAGCTCAAGCAACTAGACGTATCAACAAGTTCAAAAAGGATAAGAAGTTCTATGGTCCTGAAATGGAGGATATGGTTGAAGTTTATACAGATTACGTGATGGAACGCGTCAATGCTGCAAGGCTTGTAACACCTGATGCACTTGTCCTAATTGAACAACGATTAGACTTTAGTCAGTGGGTGCCTGAAGGATTTGGTACAGGGGATGTACTTATTGTTAGAGATGGAGTACTTGAAATCATTGACCTTAAGTACGGTAAAGGTGTAGCTGTCGATGCTTATGAAAATCCACAGATGAAGCTTTATGCCTTAGGTGCTATAACGGCTCATGATGTGCTGTACGACATACAGGAAGTGCACATGACGATTGTGCAACCAAGGCTAGACAGCATATCTACTTTTGAAATGTTAGCTGAAGATTTATATAAGTGGGCCAATGAAGAAGTGAAGCCAAAAGCTGAAATGGCTGATAACGGTGACGGTGATTATGTACCGGGAGAACATTGTAGGTTCTGTAAAATCAAATCATCTTGCCGAGCTAGAGCTGATGAAGCACTAGAAACAGCAAAAGCTGAATTTGCAGACGATGGCACAATTGAACTGAATACACCTGAACCAGCGACACTCACGAATGCAGAACTAGCAGAAATCCTATTCGTTGTTGATGACATCGAGAAATGGTGCAAGGACATCAAAGCTTATGCACTGGATCAAGCACTCAGCGGAACAACTTATGAAGGCTTCAAATTGGTCGAAGGTCGAAGTAATCGAGCTATCACAGATGAAGCCGAAGCTGTAAAGCGTCTGCTTGAAAAGGGTGGCGTTACAGAAGAACAGCTTTACACGAAAAAGCTTGAAAGCATTACTAATCTTGAAAAGAAAGTCGGTAAGAAAGCATTTGCCGAAATACTAGATGGGGTTATCGTCAAACCACCTGGTAAACCTGTGTTGGTGACAGAAGATGATAAACGCCCAGCGATCCAATCAGCCGAATCTGCTGCTAGTGATTTTGCAGACGATTTACTAAATTGACAAATCACCGTTGGTGAATGATAAGTGAGGTGACACAGATGAACACAACAGCAAAAGGGCTAGGTGAACGTAAAAAACAAATAATTCAATTCATTCACGATTTTAGACAACAAAATACGTATGCACCTACCATTCGAGAAATTGCAGCAGGTGTCAGCCTCACTTCAGTATCAACTGTACAAAGACATTTAAATGGCCTAGTTGAAAAAGGTTATATCGAAATGGAACAGCAAAAGCCTCGTACCATTCGTTTAACTGAAAAAGCACTAGATATGACAATTTGAGAGGTGGTGAACCAATGAATCGTCGTTATCTTATTACAACTAAAGATATAAGTGAATTTGTAGAGCCAGAAGCGACTACTCTAGCTGACAATAAAGGCCAAGCTTTGGCACTGCTAAGCAGTATCACTAGTAGTGATCACAGAAATTTGGTTTCAGTAATTGAAATTAACATTGATACAGCGCAGGCAGTAAAGCTTGAACCGTTCTTGAATGACCAGTTCAAATTAGATCTACGTGAAAAACGACTTACGTAAAAAACAATAATTAATTAAAACAACATTGGAGGAATTTAAAATGGCAAAACGTGAAGGTACAAAAGTAATTACAAACGAGGCTCGTATGAGCTATGCAAATGTATGGGAACCAAAAGCGATTGAGGGGAACGAACCAAAGTATTCGGTTGCTGTCCTTATCCCTAAAACTGATACGGATACAATCAAAAAGATCAATGAAGCTGTTGAAGCTGCTAAGCAAGAAGGCAAAGCAAAATGGAACGGTAAAATTCCACCAACGCTTAAATTGCCATTACGTGACGGTGACGAGGAACGTCCGGATGATGAAACGTATGCAGGGCATTACTTCTTCAATGCTACATCTAAAAATAAACCTGGCATTGTGAAAAAAGGTACAGGTGCTGTTGTTGAAATCACTGACGAGGACGAGTTCTACAGCGGTTGCTTTGGTAAAGTGTCCGTAAACTTCTATCCATACAATGCGAATGGTAACCGAGGCATTGCTGCAGGGCTACAAAACTTATTCAAAACTCGTGATGGTGAACGTTTAGCTGGTGGTGCATCTGCTGAATCTGACTTCGCTGATGAGGTTGATAACGACTTTGGTGATGACGAAGATTTACTGGACTAGTAACTAATGAAGATTGCTGTTGTTAACTTCCCTAGTAGTCTAAGTGCCACAGGTTTTGGAGAAAAAGAGTATCACTACAAAACTTATATAGAAACTCTTAACGAGAATAACTTAGTTGTTGTTGAAACAGCTACAGGATACACCGTTGCTAGATTCAAAAGATATGTAGAAGACACTCAAGTTAAAGATTTGAAGTACATTGTTCAACTAGTTAGGTTAAAACGCCACAAACAACTAAAAGAGCAATGTGAGATAGATGCGTTACTAGATTAAAACTGCATAAGGAAGGTCTATTTTTAGGCCTTCCCTTCTTTATACCTAAAATGCCTATTTAATAGGAAGAAATACAAGATTTTAGGTGTAACGAAGGGAAGGAGGGGTAACTAGTGAAACCAAAGTTTGAAATTAACCAACGTGTATGGGTATCGGTAAGAAACACTGTAGAACAATCCAAGCCGTACGTTACTGAACATATCATTACTCGTATTGAAAAAGGCGGCATATACGCTCGTCCAGTGAATCATTTACACGAACGACGCTTTCATACTAATACACTGACAAGCAAGCACAAAAACAGCAAGTATGAGTTTAAGCTATGGGCTAGTGTAGAGGGCTTCTGGAGAGCTGTAGAAAAAGGAATGTACAAATGAAAAATCACATCATCTTTTTCAGCGGTGGAAAGTCTAGCTTCACAGTAGCGCATCTAGTAAAAGAACAATTTCCAAACGACAATATTCTGCTCTACTTCACGGACACACTTTGGGAAGATGAAGACTTGTATCGTTTCATATATGAAGCTAGTGATAAGTTAGAACTCCCTATGCTTACACACTCAATGGGTATCAATCCAGTACAGCTTATGTTTAAACAAACAGCGGTTTTTAACTCTCGTATTGGCAACTGTTCACTTATTTTAAAAATGGGTGTAGCTGCTGATTTTCTAAAGAAGGGTAAAACTCCTGAGATTGAAAAGTGGCACAATAAGCAGTTCCTCAAACAAGAGATTCCTATAGATAGAGAACCTAATTTCTTTGAAAATACAACACTGTATTTTGGAATCGGATGGGATGAAATGCATCGAGAAAAGGCAATTAAAAAGAACTGGCAACCTTTCGTTGTAGAGATGCCTCTAATTGATGAAATTATCGATAATGAGGAAGTATTGAAGCTTTATGGCATTCGAAGACCTCGCCTTTATGACTACGGTTTTGCTCACAATAACTGTAAAGGAAGATGTGTAAAAGCTGGTCAAGGCCATTGGAAGAACCTTGCGAAACAAATGCCTGATCTATTTCAAACAACACTTGCACAAGAACACTACATGGGCTTGTACGTATCAACGAATCATTATATTCGAGCTAGTAAGTATTTACCTGAACATGAACGTATTCCGGAAGAAGCACAAGAGATAATGTTAGCTGAATTGAATGATGCATACGCCGATTATTTCAATGGAAAAGCTAGTAAGCCGAAAATTTACGTTCATCCAAGTTTTACTGCTGTGCCCTATGAAACGAATCTACTACAAATCGATTATGTATTTAAGAAAAACTTAAAAAAGCGTAGAAGATTTAAACGGGTTCGTGATTCAAAGAAAAGGTGCATTAAAGCTAAGTCAGGCATTAGGTTAATTGAAACAAGACACATGACACCAGTGAAATATACGTTTATGAAAAAGTCTAACAAAGGTATTACGTACCCATATGCAATCCGTGACCTAGCATTAGACCTAAGAAAAGAACATCAAGCTCAGCAAAAGCTAGTTGATGAATTAGATGTTGGTGGCTGCGGGTGTTTCGTTGAATATGAATCTGATGTAAATATCGAAGGCTCAGAGTTTTCAGTTTGTGAAATCAACTTGAAAGACGAACTTTTAAAGAAACAAGAATCTGAAAAGAAGGAGGAGGTACCAATCAAAACTCTTAATATCGACATTGAAACATTTTCAAGTTATGACTTAAAAAAAGTCGGTGTCTACAAGTACTGTGAAGCCCCTGACTTTGACATACTCATCTTTGCTTATTCAGTTGATAGGCAACCAACCAAAACAGTTGAGCTTGCTAGAGGTGAAAATATACCACCTGAAATAATTGAAGCTTTAGATAATCCAAAAGTTTTAAAGAAAGCCTTTAATGCACAATTCGAACGTGTCGCGTTAAGTGCTTATCTCAAACAAAAATATGAACCTATCGAAATGTTCAACAGCTTTACAGACCTTGGCTTCTTAGACCCTAAACACTGGCGCTGTACCATGGTTGATGCAATGAAAGCAGGGTTACCAGCAACTCTTAAAAACGCTGCTCTTGCATTAGAACTAGATGAACAAAAAGACAGTGCAGGTACACACTTGATTAATTTCTTTTCGAAACCACGGAAGCCGACTAAAAAGGACAAGCGAACAAGGAATCTGCCTGAAGATGATTTAGAAAAGTGGAATGCTTTTGTTGACTATTGCCGACAGGACGTTGAAACCGAAAAAGCTGTCGGTGATGCAGTGGACAAATATCTTAACCTTGGCAGTAAATCAGACCGTTTTGAGATGGCCTTGTATCACTTGGACCAGGAGATTAATGACCGTGGTGTCCTTCTAGATATGAATGTAGTAGAAGGAGCACTTGCAATCGATGAAGCTTACAAAGCGATTCTGATGAAAACTGGGCAAGGAATCACAGGTATAGAGAATCCGAACAGTCCTAGCAAATTGCAAGCTTGGTTCAAAGAGCAAGGCTTAGAGCTTCCTAATCTTCAAAAAGAAACAGTGAAAAAGGCCATTGAAAAAACAGATGGCAATATACGCACTATGTTAGAAATTAGGCAAGAGCTATCCAAGACAAGTACAGCTAAGTTTGTCACGATGAAAGCTGCTGTGTGTTCAGATGGTCGAGTTAGAGGTTTATTACAGTTCTACGGTGCAAGTCGTACCGGAAGATGGGCTGGACGCTTGGTACAGGTGCAGAACCTACCACAGAATAAAATAGCTGATCTTCATATTGCTCGGGAAATAGTTGAAAATTCTGACTTAGAAACGCTTGAGTTGCTATATGACCAAGTACCATTTGTGTTATCACAGTTAATCCGAACGGCCTTTGTAGCTCCTCAAGAAAAAACATTTGCAGTAAGTGATTTCTCAGCTATAGAAGCTCGCGTAATTGCATGGCTTGCAGGTGAGAAATGGCGACTAGAAGTGTTTAATACACACGATAAGATTTATGAAGCCTCGGCTTCACAGATGTTTAAAGTGCCAATTGAAACGATTGATAAGGGCTCACCATTGCGTCAAAAAGGTAAGGTTGCAGAACTAGCATTAGGGTACCAAGGTGGAGAAAATGCGCTTATCTCAATGGGTGCGTTAGATATGGGTATCCCACAATCAGAACTTAAACCGTTGGTTGATGCGTGGCGTAAGGCAAACCCAAAGATTAAAAAGCTTTGGTGGGACATTGAAGCAGCTGCTATGCGAGCTATCGAAAATCCAGGTGAAGTTATTTCATTTAATAAAGGAATGAAATTCTTCATGCATCATGGTTCTCTAATAATGCAACTCCCAAGTGGTCGTAGACTTTGCTACTACAAAGCTAGATTACGTGATCATCAAAAGTTTGAAGGTAAACAAGAAATCGTCTTTTGGGGTGTTGATGGTACTACCAAAGCATGGTGTGAGCAATCAACATACGGTGGGAAACTTACTGAAAACGCAGTACAAGCAATCGCTAGGGACTGCTTAGCAATGTCGATGTTACGTCTAGACAAAGAGGGTTATCCAATTGTAATGCATATCCACGATGAGGCTGTCATGGAATCAGAGGCAGATACAATCATGACTATCGAGGAAATCATGGGACGACCTATCAGCTGGGCTGAAGGACTCCCTTTAGAGGCTGACGGCTTTGAAACACCATTCTATAAAAAGGATTAGGAGGATAAGTATGAACGCCAGTTTTGAAATGAGATGCAAATGCTGCAACATTGATCTTGAAGGTAAATATTATTTGCAAGATAGAATAACTGAAGAGAAAGTTTGCGGGAATTGCGCTGTGGTTGAAATGTCTTGGAACGTTGAAACACTTGACGATAAAGTTTTCATCCCTAGTAAAGATTTGATGTTAATAGGACCGAAAGGCTACAACGTTACTACTGCTTTAAAAAGTTTCATTAGTTTAGAAAGAAGCAGAGCTATCAGTTACATCAATATTCGATTGGATCAATTAATGAAAGATAGCAATTTAGAGGGCCAACCTTCAAGAGCAACTTCAGAAGAAATGAGTAGTGCAGTTCTTGGTGCAGAAATTGCGAACCTAGATTTTCAGATTGATAAAGCAATCGATGCTAGTGATCGCTACACTTTTTTAGCTTTATCTGGACAGTTAAATGAGTTATTGGCAATGGTTTGAGAAACAAATGGAGCTTAATCGTTCAATATCTTACAAAACGAAAAACTTTATTGGTATATCTTGCTATTTATTGTGCTAATTGTTATTTTAAATACAAAGTTGTAAAAAGGAGTGTATACGTGTAATTAAAGATGTAGTGATCACAGAAAATAAATTAATAAAATCAAAAATGCTTAGGAGATGTTGAAGATTGAAAGAAATTATGAACATGACTAAGAAAGTTTATAATAATGCTAATGATAGATATCCTGAATTCGAGAAAAATTTAAAATGTTATTTTGAAAAATCGATTAGTGGTAGTAAAAAGTTATTTAGAACAAATGTTCACGGTTTATTTGATCTGTACTTAGATAATCTACCAGTTGAAGCTAGAAATCACTATAATTGTAGTGCTTGCAAGCATTTTATTGAGCGATTCGGTGGTCTTGTAACTATTGATGAAAATGGAATAATTGCGTCGGCTATGTGGGATGAAGATAACACCCCTCCATTCTTTAAAGCTGCTGTTTCAGCAATAAAATCCGAAGTATTAAATTCGAAAGTTATTGGAGTGTATATTCCAAGTTCGATAGTATTAGGTCAACCTCGTACTGGAGAGTGGAATCACTTATCCGTTGAAGTTCATGGGGAAATGGTGAACAGCTCAAGATTAAAAACTGCGGGGCAAGTAATGGCTGAGAAGTTGGAAGAATTCAAAATGCTAACTAATGCATTACTTGATTATTCTTTTGATACAGCTCAGCAAGCTGTATTACTTTTACAATCAGAAACACTATACCGCTCGGATAGGGTATTAGGTATTGCAGAGTGGTTTGAATCTTTGCATGAAAAACAAAACCGTACTGTTAATAATAATCAGAAAACTAATATTATTTGGTTAGCTGTTGCATCAGCTCCTGCTGGATTTTGTCACATAAGAAGCTCTATGATAGGCACGTTATTAGATGATATTGCTTCAGGTATGCCAGTTGAATCTGTTGTTCGACGTTTTGCTGAGAAGATGAACCCGGCGAACTACATGCGCTCACAATCTGCTCCAACTCAAAATGCTATTTTAGAAGCAGAAAAAATTGTTGGGAAATTAGGATTAACCAATTCATTACAAAGACGATATGCCACCTATGAAGAAATCCCATTTTATTTATGGGAGAATCAATCTGAGACTAAAATTGCCGAACCGAAAAAAGGTGTTTTTTCAAGTATTATTCCTAAAGAAAAAACCGCATCTAGAGTTTCTCTTCCGAATACCGTAATGACGTGGGACAAATTTCAACGAACAATACTACCTACAGCTGAAATTATTGAAGTATTAATAGATAATCCTAGTCGTTTAATGGCGTTAGTCACTGCTTCTGATGAAACAGCACCAAACATTTTACAATGGAGTAATCCATTCAGTTGGTATTATCACGGAGGTATAGATGGTGAAATTAAAAGAAGAGTAGAAAATGCTGGCGGAAGATATGAGAATAATGAGATACGAGCATCGTTAATATGGGAAGGGTACACGGACTTAGATTTACATTGCGTAACACCAAAAGGGGAACACATCTATTATGGAGATAAAAGCGACAGATCTGGTGGATGGTTAGACATTGATATGAATGGGGGAGGACATAGAGACAATTCTCCTGTAGAAAATATCAGATGGAGTGAAAACGCCCCAGTGGGACACTATAGATTTTATGTTCACAACTATTGTGAAAGAGGGAATGGAAGCACGCCATTCAAAGTTGAACTAGAAGTAAACGGGAAAACGTACTCATTTATCGGAATTGCTGGTGGTGAAGGTTATGTAACTGATGTATTTGAGTTTGATTATGCTAAAGGTCAACAGCCAAATATCAGTAATAATTCATATTCTAGTGATGATTCATGGGGTGTTCAATTAAACAATTTTATAAGGGTAAATGGTATTACAACATCGCCAAATTTATGGGATGAAGTACAAGTACCTCATTCAGGAAGTCATATCTTCTTCATACTGGATGGAGTCAAGGACTCCTCAGAAGGAAAAGGCCGAGGATTCTTCAATGAGACGCTTAAATCAGAACTAAGACAAATTAGAAAAACGCTAGAAGCCTATACTGCTACTACAGCAATTGAGGGTGCTGATAATGCAACTGCATGTGGTTTGGGGTATTCCAAAGATAATGAATGGAATCTAACGGTTAAAGTGACGGCGAATAATTCTACAAGAATCATTAAGATTGATAGATGGGATTAATAGAGGGAGAAAATTCTTCCTCTTCTCGATTTTTAGAGTTATTAGTATATGATGTATGCTGGATTAGTAGAAATGCTGGGCTTCACTTGGCAGGAAGTTGAGACAGCTTATGTTAAGAAACATAAAGAGAACATTGATAGATAAAACAATGATTACTAGTTTAACTATACGGAAGTTATAAACCGACGGTTGATATAGGAGTTGAAGCCATGTACCAAATAGAGTATGACAACTTGTTACTAGATGTAAAACGGCTTCGTGAAAAACTTGTACAGATGGATGCTGAATTACAACATTACCGTACTCGCTCTTATAAGGGTTGCGGTAATGAAGGCATCGAAGCTTATGCAGAGTTTAAGAGACTAGAAAAGCTACGTGCTGAAGTTCGTAATGAGCTAAAGCATAAGAACGTACGCATCTCGGAGCTTCAAAGGCTATTGAGACAAGAACGTCAAAGAGAGAATGAAAGACGTTCAAATCTCTTTCTACAACGCTTTAAAGATAATGCCAAATTAATTATTAGCGATGATCAATACGAGCTAATTTTGAAAATGACAATGGACGGTGAAACAAATGCTTGAACAAATGAAAATTTGGTTAGTTAGTAAATTTGGAAATAAAAAATCCATAAATCGTAGGTTATCTTCACAGGTAACAACTGAAGGGGAAGCAATCGCAGATTATAAAGCTATGCTGCTTAACCGGGAGTACAAAATAGCTGAGCTAGAAGGAGAGATTGCTTGTTTGAAAATAGCTAAGGCCATTGGTGAAGTCAGAATCGAAGCTTATGAAGCTCAGCAATCAAATGCCATTTTAATAGATATTCAGCAGCTGTTTATGAATCAAACCAAAAAAGGTATTCGAAAATATGGCGAAACTGTTCGTGCTGAAAATCTTACACCAGTTGAATGGTGCCAACATGCGCTAGAAGAACACGCTGATAGCATGGTGTACTTGATGGCCCTGAAAAAGTCTTTAGAGGAGAGTGAAACAAATGGACTTGAAACAAGCTGAGGCTGTAATTGAACGTCATGAAAATGGCGATATGGTGTACGAGCAAGAGTACATTGATGCTTTAGAAGTTGTAAAAGATCATCTTGCAAAACAGTCTTCTTACTGGAAAACGGAAGCCTTATCAGCTCGTACGGCTTTGAAATATGCACAAATGTATAGCCGTAAGAGCTTACGAGATTGGAGAGATGAAAAGTGAGTTCAAAAGAAAATGTTAACGGTTTAGCGAGAATTATAGAAATGAATATGCGAAGAGTTATCTTGATGCTTGATACTGAAAATGAGCATGACTGTTTACGACCAACAATACTGCATGGTCGATGGCGTTCTAGAAATCGAAATAATACTGAGTTACGTGATCTAATGAAACAGCTACGACGTGACATGATTAAACTTGAAAAGGCTATGGCTGAAGAGCGAAGATTTGGTATTTAAATAAAAAAAAACTGCACGGTCTAAAGAAGACCGGACAGCTTCAGCAGTAGCAAAGCTACCGCAGGGGACAATTTCACCTCTAGGGCTAGTTTTATCTCCATGGGTTTCACCCTTTAAAGAGGGTAGGATTTAAGCCGAAGCTCAACCCTCCTAAAAATAAAATGTAATACAACCTAATTATATTACATTTTTGTAGGGTAAATCAATACTATTTTACAGAAATGTAAATGGTCATTACTTTAAATTAGCAGCCGTATTAGCTATAAAATTACTATATGATTTTCTTTTAGATTGTTTTTCTAGCTCATACAGTTTTTCATCGAGAATTAATTCAATTCCAAGCTTAACATCAGGGAAAAGAGTTTTGCATTCATCTTCGCTTAATTGATGAATTCCCTTGCTCATTATTCCGTAGATAGATCTGTGTTCTACGAGAATAGGAGGTAACTTATCTTTCAGTAGGTTAATTTTTTCATCCATTCTGGATTTCTGATATTCTTTTTCATCCCATTTGTCATTTTGTGAGGCTTCAACGTGTTTTTCTTCAATAAGATTTTCAAATATACGTCTGAGATAAACAAATGAACCAGCACCAACTCCATGGGAGTGTAACCCTATCGCCTTTGAAAAGTCCTTGTAGTCCTGTTTAAGTAGCTTTTGATATTTTTGGATACCTGGTATTTCAATATCAGCTACCGATGGGTATTGTCCTATTTTTTTAATTTCGCTTTTTTGGATTATGAAAAAATAAGAGTATTGATGATGTGGATCTCTTTGACAATTAAAATAGATACCTTTTGGTACTTGAAATCTATTTAGTAAATGCAACTCATGTTCAGTGTCCAAAGTGAATTCACCACGATAGAATTCATTTGAATAAAGTCTGAATGTGGACTCTTTTTTACAATCAATGCAGTAACAGTCAAATGTAAAGCTACGATCATTATCGCCAAGTTTCTGTATTAACTCATTGTTTTCTTCTAGTGAAAACGGCTCATATAAAGATAGTCTCAAAAATAAATCTTCAAAAGTATATTGATTAGACACAAATTTACACCTCTACTAATGTTTTAGAATATTGTATCAAAATATGTAACATTATGTAATAACTTATATATTTAAGAAAGGATTGAAACACATGCAGCAGTCAGCAGATAAACCCAAAAAGATTGCAATACAGCATGATGGCATGCTGACGATTGCAACAGCAACATCCCGTAGATCTACAGCATGGAAAAACACAGAAATGTCGTACAGTGACTTCCTGAAAAAGCTGTCTACAACTGTACGTACAAAAGAATCACTTGCGGAGTATATGAAGCTCTCAAAGGACGAGCAAGGATCTATTAAAGACGTAGGTGGATTCGTGGCTGGTAGTTTAAAAGGTGGTCGACGTAAGGCTGATAGTGTGGCTTGGCGACAACTAATTACTTTAGATGCCGACTTCATTCAAGGTGACTTCTGGGACGGTGTGACAACATTCTTTGATAATGCTTGTGCGATTTATAGTACACACAAGCACACACCTAAAAAGCCACGTATACGCTTAATTATTCCACTGTCTCGTCCAGTATCAGCAGAGGAGTATGTAGCTGTTGCCAAGAAGCTTGCTGATATGTTTGGTATCGATTATTTCGATGATACAACCTATCAACCTCACAGGTTGATGTATTGGCCGTCTACAGCAAGTGACGGGGATTATGAATTCGATTACCAAGACGCACAATGGTTGGACCCTACTGAGATTTTAAAAATGTACAACGATTGGCGTGATCCAGCAGAATGGCCGGAGTCAAGTCGTCAACGCGAGAGCCGTAAAAAGATGGCTGATAAGCAAGGCAATCCACTCGAAAAGCCCGGCATGGTTGGAGCGTTTTGTCGTACGTACTCCATTACTGAAGCTATTGAAGTATTTCTATCAGATGTATACTCCGATGCAGGGGAAGGGCGATATACGTTTAACGGAGGCTCTACGACAGGCGGTCTAGTACTTTATGATGATGTTTTTGCTTATTCTCACCATGGTACGGATCCTGTAAGTGAACAGCTGGTGAACTCATATGATTTAGTACGGTTGCATCTATTTAATGATTTAGATGAGGATGCAAAAGAAGGTACGCCAGTTAACCGATTGCCTTCAGCGAAAGCCATGAATGAAAAAGTTCGTACACTTGATAAAGTAAAAATGATGCTTGCGGATGAACGCATAAAAAGTGCAGCAGAGGACTTTGATGTTGAGGATGATACAGAAGCTGACAGTGAGGAAAAGCCACAAGATGACGGGCTGTGGAAAGCGAAATTCGATATTAATAAAGCCGGTGAGCTAGAAGTCACAGCCAAGAACCTCAAGTTAATTCTTGAAAATGATCCACACTTAAAAGGCTGCTTTGCCTTCAACGAGTTTAGTAGACAGCCTGAAGTTCTAAGAGACTTACCTTGGCGTAAGAAAGAAAAAGGTGTTGGCTGGTCAAACGGTGATGATGAAGACCTACGCAACTATTTAGATATGGTCTGGTCCATTACAGGCAACTCTAAGATTGCGGATGCAATCGGTGGGGTGCAGCGTGCGAATACGTTCCATCCTGTGCGAGATTACTTGAATACGTTAGAGTGGGACGGGGTAAACCGTGTTGATACATTGCTGATTGACTTTTTGGGTGCTGCTGATACGGAGTATGTGCGTACTGTTACGCGAATGACATTGGTTGCAGCAGTCGCACGCATCTTTGAACCAGGTTGCAAATACGACTTCATGTTAACACTTGTCGGTCCGCAGGGGCTTGGTAAATCGATGCTGTTTAACATGCTTGGTGGTAAATGGTTTAGCGATAGTTTGACATCTATCCATGGTAAAGAAGCTTATGAGAGCTTGCACGGTGTATGGATTATGGAGATGGGGGAATTAGCTGCAACAAAGAAAAGTGAAGTCGAAACGATTAAACAATTCTTATCTAAACAAGTGGACCGGTACCGCGTTGCATACGGAAAACGACCTGAAGAGTTTCCACGTCAATGCATCTTTATTGGTACCACAAATGAACATGAGTTTTTACGTGATCGTACTGGTAACCGCAGGTTTTTACCTGTAGAAGTACAACCAGATAGTAAACGTAAATGGAAAGAGCTTGATAGTGAGAAAGGACATCAAGAGATTGATCAACTATGGGCCGAAGCAGTGCATCTGTTTAAAAGTGGTTCACCTTTATACTTGGAAGAGGCGATGGCGGCCGAGGCACTTACAATGCAGTTAGCCCATACAGTAGAATCGACGTATGCAGGACAAATTCTAAGCTTTTTAGAGAAACCAATTACTTCAGATTGGTATAAAAAGTCGATTAACGATCGCAAATTAGCAATGCGAGAGAACGAATTTTTCGATGATTTTTCAGAGGAAGAAGAGGAACTTTTAGAAAAGAATGAAGCCTTAGAAGCACAGAAATCAGATGGACGATTACGTGAAAAAGTGTGTGCATTAGAAATTTGGTGCGAGTGTTTAGGGAAGGATAGAGGGTCATTTCCGATGCATGAATCTCGGGAAATAAATTCAATCTTGGCTACTTTACCAGGTTGGAAGCCCCACAAATCTACCCTGAAATTTGGTGCAGAATACGGCACACAGCGAGCATTTGTACGTGTTGATAGGTAACAGTTCTGTAAAAATACAGGGTAAACAAAGTCTAAAAATAACGGCAACAAAGTCGAAAAACGGCAACAAATGTTAACACTTTAAAGCGTTAAAGTGGGTAAACAAAGACAACAAGGGTAAACGGTGTTTGTTGCCGGTTCTTGTTAGCCTAAACCCTTGCGGTTACTGCTTTTATATATAAAGGTAAACAAAGTAAACAAATAATATCTATTGAGATGTATTTTATATATTAGGTATATAGTATAGGTAATATATGTAAATAGCATATACCTAATACGCCTAAATCAATACTACTCTATACGCGTACGTAAGATTGTTGACCTTGTTTACTTTCAACTTGGAGGTAAAAATCAGACATGAGAGAATCGCAAATTGAAAATTATTTGAAACGTGAAATTGAAAAACTAGGAGGGCAATGCTTCAAATTCGTGAGCCCGGGAAATAAAGGTGTACCAGATCGGCTTTTAATATTGCCAGGAGGAAAAGTCATCTTCGCAGAATTGAAAAATGGAAATCAAGGACGGCTGTCAGCACTTCAAGTGCGAATGCAGACCGTTTTAAAAAACCTAAAATGCCGAACGTATGTTTTGACAACGAGATCTGAAATTGATAAACTGATCGCAGAATTGAGGGAAGAACTATGACAAAGTTTATACCCCACGCATACCAGAAGGTTGCAATCGAAAAGATTATTGAAAACCCAGCCTATGCATTACTGTTAGACATGGGCCTTGGCAAAACAGTGTCAACACTTACAGCTGTTGACGAATTAAAACATGATTACTTTGATGTTGAGAAGGTGTTAGTGATTGCGCCTAAACGTGTAGCAGAAGATACCTGGTCACGTGAAGTTGCAAAATGGGAACACCTAAGACATTTAAAAATAAGCAAGGTTCTTGGACCTGAACAACAAAGACGAAAAGCACTTCAAAAACAAGCTGATATTTACGTAATCAATCGTGAAAATGTTGAATGGCTTGTTTCTTACTACGAAAATGGCAAGACTTGGCCGTTTGACATGATTGTCATCGATGAGCTATCCAGTTTTAAAAATCCTAGTTCGAAACGATTCAAGGCACTACGAAAAGTGCGTACACGTACAAAACGAGTTGTAGGTTTAACTGGGACACCAGCACCAAATAGTCTAATTGATTTGTGGTCACAGATTTACCTGATTGATATGGGTGAACGACTCGAAAAGACCTTTACGAAATACAAAAGCGAATACTTTAAGCAGGATCCGTATCGTGTATATCACATTGAACTGCAAGAAGGTGCCGAGCAACAAATCTACGGAAAGATTGACGACATTTGTTTGTCCATGAAAGCAAAGGATTACTTGAAAGACTTACCTGCTGCTGTCATGAATGTTGTTGAGTTAGAGCTATCGCCAAAAGAACGAGAGTTGTACAACAAGCTTGAAAAGGATTCGTTACTGGAATTCTCGGATGGTGATATTGTAGCGACAACAGCGGCTGTCTTGAGTAATAAGCTATTACAGCTTTCCAGTGGTGCAGCCTACAACGATAAAGACGGTGTACAGATTATCCATAGCGTGAAGTTAGATGCGTTAGATGAGATTGTAGAGGCATCACAAGGTAAACCAATCCTGGTGTTTTATAATTACAAGCATGACGTTGAGCGGATTAAGAAGGAATTTAAGCAAGCTAGGGAACTGGATGATTCAAGCACGATTGAGAAGTGGAACAATGGTGAAATTGAAATCCTTCTAGCACATCCAGCGAGCGCAGGGCACGGATTAAACATGCAAGACGGTGGACACACAATCGTTTGGTACGGGCTTAACTGGAGCTTAGAACTTTACATGCAAGCCAATGCAAGGCTTCACCGTCAAGGGCAAAAAGAAACTGTAGTCGTTCATCATCTTGTGTTAAAAGACAGCATAGACGAACGTGTAATGAGTGTTCTGCAAGGTAAGGAACAACAGCAAGAAGCGTTGATGGAAGCTGTCAAAGCACGTATGAGCGAGGTGCTTGGCATTGATTGATTTAATCATGGAGTACAAAAAAGCCAAGAAATCAATGGAACGTGATAAGTCGAAGATGGACGATCCCTTGAAAGTTGAAATAGCCAGTCAAATTATTGCGGACATGGATTACGCGATTAGGTGGATGAAAACAGGTGAGCAACCAGATGCGTACAGCAGAGCTGTAGAATTAAAATCAGCTTATTCTCGAAGAGCATTATTAAACTTAGAGGTATTTCCTAGTCTTGATATTACACCTTCATTTGAGAGAAATTTAAGTGAAAATCATAAACGAGCAATAATGCATGTAATTCAACATTTAACCGAGCGACAACTAACTTGTTATTTACTTCATACGGCACATATGAGAAGCATGCAAGAGATAGCTGATGAATTAGGAATTGCTAAAAGCACTGTGCAAGAACATTTGGATAAAGCAGAAAAGAAAATCAAGAATATAGCTGCAAATATTCAGTTAGAAGCGTAATACCCATACGAACCCCATACGAGCCAACCTATATAGTGAAGGGGTATAGTATCGACAAAATGATGAGAGCCCTACACATAAGCCATTCACGCATTAAGCGTGAGTGGTTTTTTCGTTAATTGCAAATACATAAAAAATCCTAAACAGGAACGGAAGTGAGTTGTTTATGACATGACAAATTGGGACGCTATTCGAAAAGAGTGGGAAACTAGTAGAATCACATTAATTGAGCTAGCAGAAAAGCATGGTGTTAAAGAGGGTACATTAAAAAGTCGGAAGAGTCGAGAAGGGTGGAAGAAGGTTGCAACTAAAAAAGATGCATCCGAAAAGAAAAAGATGCAACCACCCAAAAAAGATGCTACATCTAAAGGTCCGAGAAAGCGAAGTGGCAACCCGAACCCGAAGAATCAATTCTCCAGTCGGAACAATCCTAAACTAGATCACGGGCTTTTTGCTAAGTATCTTCCTGACGAAACACAGGAAATCATCGAGGCAATGAATGCAAAGTCTGCTGCTGACTTAATGTGGGATCAAATCACAATTCAATATGCTGCAATCTTACGAGCTCAAAAAATCATGCATGTTGAGTCAAAAGACGAAATGATAAAAGAGCTGAAACGTGAGAAGATGCAAGGCGGTAAAAACCCATCTCAAGAAGTTGAGTATGAGTTCCAGTTTGCTTGGGAGAGACAAGCACAATTGCTAACGGCTCAGTCAAGAGCTATTAGCGAGTTGCGTACTTCCATTAATCATTTTATTAAGTTAGCTGATGAGGCTGACGAACGTCGCTTGAAATTAGAACAGATGCAGCTATCAAATGATAAAACGAAAGTGGAGATTGATAAGCTTGGTTCAGATGAACAAAATGGCCCGATTGAAATTAAAATTGTCGGCAAAAAACGCTCATAATTTTATACAAGAAATGTTTGAATGTATAATTTCCTGTATTATACATAACACCCAATTGAATGTATAATGTATATAAAATGATTGTGAGGTGTGTTGCTTGTATTTCTCGGATATACAATTTTATTTGTTGATATTTGCTTTTATTATTGTAGTTTTAAGCCTCATTAAAGTTTATCAAATAAAAAAAGAGTATTTGATTAAGCATAGGGAGCTAGAAGTGGAATTTGAAAGAATTGAATTAGAAAGACAAAAAATAAAAGTAGAAGATATAAATGGCAAAGTCTGAGGAAAGCTGCTTCTACATTTGTTAGAAGTTTTATGCAATAAATGTTGGGAAATAAATTTGAGCTGTTGGCGTAAAGCCTGTTAAATCAACAATGTATAAAATCTTGTATGAATAATTAAAAGAGATGCTTAGAGAACGTTGATATAACAACGATTGTGAATTATCCAACTTCCCAAAACTGAAATTATGTAAACCCAAAACGAATAACACATACATGAAATGCATAAGGAGTTGGGAGATTTGACGACAGCAGTCGAGAAAGAAGTGAATCCACATTTCGAAGACTTCCTTTTCGACTGGCGATGTAAAACTCAGCTCCTTGTCGGGGGATATGGTTCTTCGAAATCCTATCATGTGGCACTCAAAATACTTTTAAAACTACTTGAAGAAAAACGTACAGCTCTAGTCGTTCGTGAAGTTTACGACACGCACAGGGACAGTACGTTTTCTTTGTTTACGGAAATTATTGAGGATCTAGGGCTATCCGGAAAGATAAGGACAAGCTCCTCACCAATGACGGTGAAGTTTCCGAACGGCTCAAAGATAATCTTCCGAGGGATGGATAAACCAGAAAAGCTAAAGTCCATCAACAACATATCACTGATTTGGTTAGAGGAATGTAGTGAGATTAAGTATGCGGGCTTTAAAGAGTTACTGGGACGTTTACGACATCCAACATTAAAGCTATTCATAATCCTTTCAACCAATCCAGTTTCGAAAGGGAACTGGGTGTACAAGCATTTCTTTAAAAACGAGTTGGAAGACTATTTTGTTTTAGATGACGAAGAACTTTACAAACAACAAACAATCATTGTGAACAACACGTATTATCATCACTCCACTGCTGCTGATAATTTGTTTCTGCCAGCGAGCTACATTGAACAGCTTGATGAGATGGCTCTATATGATCCAGACCTTCACAGGATTGCACGTAAGGGACGTTTCGGTGTTAATGGTGTATTAGTGCTACCGCAGTTTGAAACAAAGCCTCATGACCAGGTAATGAATGAAATAGCTCTGATTAGAAAGCCGATACGTAAAAACGGCATGGACTTTGGATTTGTTGATTCCTACAATGCTGTTTTGCGAATGGTAGTAGACCACGAAAATAAGTGGCTGTATATCTACGAGGAATATTACAAACGAGGCATGACAGATGATAAAACTGCTGATGAGCTTGAAGAGTTAGGGCTTAAGAAATCAATTATTAAAGCTGATAATGCTGAGCCGAAAACAATTGCTTACTTCAAGCAGAGAGGCTTCCGGATGTATTCTTGTAAGAAGCTCACACGTGTTGAGAATACAAAGAAAATGAAACGTTTTAAGCGAATCATTTGTTCTGAGAAATGTGTAAATACGATTCGAGAATTGAAGGAACTGACATTCAAGAAAGACTCGAAAACAGATGAAATCATTGAGGATGAATTTAACATTGACCCTCATACATTCTCTGCAATGTGGTATGGACTTGATGATTATGAAGTAGCCAGCGTGAAAGGTGTCAATTCAAAATAAGGAGGCGTAAGCATGAACGAATATATCACATACATTGATGGTAAAGGCGTTACGCCTCTATTACTCGATAAGTTAGTTGAAGAAACAAAGACCGAAAGAAACAAACGATTACTCAACTACAACCGTTACAAAGCAGAACTATCTGCGGTACCGATTTTAACACGTAAACCGACCGATTACGATCAAGGGAATGCACAGGTGCAGCGTGTCGATGATAAGGTGAATAATACATTAAACAACCCCTTGGATGCTGAAATTGTGGACACAAAGGTTGGCTATATGTTTGGTAATCCAATTTCATATGTAGTAGACAAACAAGCTCAAAGCCTAACTAAACTATCCGAGGCGATTGAGCTTTTTAATTTGCGTAATTCTGTCGATGACTTGGACAGTGAGTCAGGTAAGAAAACGGCAATTTGTGGATACTCAGCACGGTTACTTTACATCGATACAGATGGAAATGAACGGGCGATGGTAATTGATCCGTGGGAAACAATCATCCTCTCACCAACTGACGTGAGTGAGCCTAAATATGCATTCCGATATTTCAAAGTTGCTGAATTGGATGTTGAAGGTAAGAAAGTAGAAATAGAGCAGCTGGTGTTTTATGATGCGACAACAGAAAAGGTCTATACACGAGCTGATAAAGATTCACCTTTCGTTTTGAAGGATGAACGTAAACACTTATTCGACTACTGCCCGTTATTCGGCATTCCAAACAATGAAGAGCTTCAGGGAGATGCTGACAAAGTGTATAAGCTAATCGATGCTTATGACCGTACTTTCTCAGATGCCTCAAACGAGATTGAACAGTGGCGATTAGCATACCTGGTGCTCAAAGGCATGGGCATGGATGAAGAGGATGCTCAGAAAGTTGCACGTACAGGCATTTTCGAGCTGATGGGCGAGGATGATGACATTCGTTATCTAACCAAAGAAGTTAATGACCAGATGATTGAGAACCATTTGAACCGCCTTGAAGAGAACATCATGAGATTAGCTAAGAGCGTGAATTTCAGCGACGAATCGTTTGCAGGTAATGCGAGTGGAGTAGCTATGAAATTTAAGCTGATGGCACTTGAGAACAAATGTAAAACAATGGAGCGAAAGTTTACGACTTCTCTGCGTTATCAATTTAAAGTGCTATGCAGTGCATGGTCCAAGAAGGGAATCTGTTCGAAAGATGACTATTTGAAACTTTGGTTTGAATATAAGCGAAACATTCCAATCGACTTATTATCAGAAGCTCAAGCTTCACAGGCTTTACAAGGACAGGTTTCAGAGCGTACACGTCTCTCTAAGATGTCTATTGTTGACGATGTGGACTATGAAATTGAAGAGATGCAAAAGGATGCTAAATTATACGGTAATGGTATTGAGCCATTAGACGAGGACGAGAATGATCCAAAAGAAGTTGATGAGCAATGAATCAACAAGAGATTAATCAAATCTTAGACGAGATGGAAAAGAAGGCTGAGAAAGACATTGAAGTTGTCTTTAACAAGCGCTTGAAATCCATACTTGATCAAATGCTTCAGATGCATAAGAAGTTTGGTAAGAATGGTGAAGCCTCCTGGACAGATGTAAACAAGTACAACCGTTTTAACCAGGAGATGAAGATGATTGCGAAACAGGTTAATGCTGATTACAAAGCCGTTATCAAGCTCATAAGAGAGTCAGAGGAGCGTCTTTACATTGAGAGATACTTAATGATAGCTTATCTCTTACAACAGTCTACAGGCGAGGAAATGGGTTTTAAAATTCCGTCTGTTGAAGTGGTTCAAGCAGCAATAGATAATCCTATTGAGTTTCTATCACTTCCCAAAGTCTTTGAAGAGCACAGGAACAATATTATCAGGCGATTGAACATCGAAATAGCCCAAAGCTTACAAGCCGGGGAAAGCTACACAGACATGGCTATACGTATTGAAAATGCTATGGGGTGGACAAGGAAAAAGGCTATCCTTGTTGCTCGAACTGAAGGTGGCCGTGTACGTTCCCAAGCAGATTTAGCTGTAGAAGAACAAGCAAGTATAACGGCACGACTAACTAAGATATGGATGTCCTCACTTGATACAAGGGTACGGAAATCTCATAGAAAGCTAGACGGTCAGAAAGCTGATAAAGATGGCTATTTTCATTATGGTTCATGGAAATCAAAAGCTCCAAGGTTATGGGGAGTTGCATCGATGGATATACAGTGCAGATGCCATACCATTTACATGGTTAACGGTAAGTTGCCTGAATATCGTAGAGGCAAAGATTACATGGATGAAACGTACCAGAAGAAGCTAGCTGCACGTATTGACGCTTACATGGAAGATATGGGGTTGACATATAAGCAAGCTTTTAATAAGGCGTACAAAGACATAAAGCCACCGAGTGTTACAGTGCCGTTTATGAGTTTTGAAGAGTGGAGAAAACAATTTAGCGGAGAGGGGTAATTGTTATGGATAGATTGCAAAAGTTACAGTTGTTAGCCGTCTTAATGATGGTACAAAAGTTTGCAGAATCTGAAGGCCAAGAAGTAAAACTGTTTTCAAATATTCAACTGATGCAAATAGGTTTGGAAATTGCGAAGTTAGAAGAAAAGGGAAATCTTAAAGAATTAGATCAGACACTTTTAGATACTACTCAACAGCTGTATAAAGACGTATTCGGAGAATGATTCAAGTCGCTAAAGTTAGTGGCATTTTCTATTGCCTTAGGAGGTTGTGTATGAAATTGAAAGAGGGAAATTAAAAGGATCACCCGGAGGAAAGTGACCCATAGTAAAGATTTGAAGGTGTAAGGTTTAATTAGTATTACCTTACAATAGTTATGAGCATTATAGGCGGTATTGGGTATTAATAACCTCCATTCATGAAAGTAGCGCCAATAATAATTAAAAGAATGAATAGAACAATAAGTAGCGCAAATGCTGAACCGCCACCAAAGCCACCATAGCCACCATATTCTTGAGACATAATAATTTCCCTCCTTTCTATAATTTATAATATGAATAGTTGTCAGAAGGGATTGCGATATCTATCATGGGATGCCTTAGAAAAAAGATTTAATAATAGGTATACGCAATCAATAACATAAATGTAGGCTCTAACTAAAGTCACATCAATTACGCTGTGGCTTTTTTATTTTGCTTAAAAGGTGGTGAATAGCATGTTAGAATTCATGGGTTTTTTATTTATCGTCTGTATTTTGGGCTTTATAACACTCCTGTTTAACGGAATTAATGTCGCAAGACGAAAAGGTTCACTGCCAACTGAGTTATTTAACCATGAAATGTTCGCAGAGCGTGAGCCTGTCGTTGCAGAAGTACCTAAACGAGCCGTTGCTGATTCTCATTGGCACGTAAAAACATTTATGCGGCCAAGACGAAAGCAGGTGTGAACATGGCGGAAGCACTAGAAATTATTTATAGCCACCCTTGCTGGTCTACTTTATGGCTGTTGCTCATTTTAATGGCTACTGCTGCTATAGCAGAAAGGTGAAGGTGATCCAAATGAGAAATATCGTATCTCGTGACTAGCCAGTAAGCTAGGAAACTATCGAAAAGAGGTAACAATGATGGGAAATAAATGTTGGAACTATCCAGAATGCAAAAATGAAACAAATACAGAGTTTTGCCATGATTGCTTGATGAATGGTTGCGTTAAACCTTATGTGAACGAACAATTTGAAAATAATTTTAGATACCACTCACCTAAAGATGGTCAGCCAGAGCGATATCAATTAATTCGTGATAAAGCAAAAGAACTTGCTTATTTAATCGATGGAAATTGCCCTAACAGTCGTGAGAAATCACTTGCAATTACTAATATCGAACAAGCAATGATGTGGGCTAATGCTTCAATCGCACGAAACGAGTAATGTCGTGTCTTTCTTCTCGCAGACGCTATAAAGAACGAGAACAAATACACTTTTGAACAGTTTAGGGATTCATACGAGTAACTAAATTGGGCAAGGAGGAAATCATGAATCAAAATCCATTCAATTTAAAAACTTTATTACCTTTAGATATTCAAATGCTTGCAGGAGACGGAAATCCTAACCCTAACCCAGAGCCAACGCCTGAACCTACACCGGAGCCAGCACCACCAGGAAACGGTCAAGGGGCTACGTTGACACTTGAGTCTGTTCAAGCCTTTCTAGCTGAAAATGCAGAAGGTAAAAGCTATCTACAGTCATTTGCTGATACTCGTGTAACAGATGCAATTAAAACGTATGAGACTAAAACTCTTCCGAAGAAACTAGAAGAAGAAATTTCAAAACGCTATCCACCTGAAACAGAGGAAGCAAAACAATTACGCGATTTAAAAGCACAATTTGAGCAATCGCAAAAAGAAGCTGCACGTGAGAAGTTATTCAACCAAGCGCTATCTACTGCAACTGAAAAGAGTCTACCAAGTAAATTAGTAGAATTCTTTGTAGGTGAAGATGCTGAAAAGACAACTACTAATCTAGGCATTCTTGAAGCTGAATTCAATGCTGCTGTTCAAGCAGAAGTAGACAAACGCTTCAAAGACGGTGGAACGCCACCACCACCCAAAGGCGGTAACCCTACAGCGTTGACAAAAGAAGCGGTTATGAAAATGACACCTGATGAAATCAACGCCAACTGGGATGAAATCGTGAAAAACAAATTACTATAACCGATTATCGGTAAGGAGGAAATATCAATATGGCAACAACAAACTTTATTCCAACAATCTGGTCAGCTCGACTATTACACAACTTACAAAAGTCTTTAGTATTTGGCCAGGCTGGTGTTATTAATCGTGATTATGAAGGTGAAATCAAGTCTTACGGAGATACAGTGAAAATCAATGGTATTGGTGCTGTATCAGTAGGTGATTACACTCGCAATAATGATATGACGGATCCAGAAGAACTTTCAGACCACACACGAAATCTTTTAATTGATCAATCTAAGTTCTTCAACTTCCAAATTGATGACTTAGATAAAATTCAACAAAATCCAAAGCTTATGGATGCTGCAATGCGTGAAGCTGCTTATGCATTATCAAATGTAGCAGATCAATTTATCGCATCTCATTACGTACATGCAACTAACACAATTGGTACGGACGCTGCACCTATCGAAGTGACTAAAGCTAATGCTTATGAGTACCTAGTAGACCTATCAACTAAACTTGATGAGTCAAACGTACCTACAGAAGGGCGTTTCGCTGTGCTTCCACCATGGTTTGAGGGCTTACTATTAAAAGATGACCGCTTTGTAGGTTCTGGTGCATTACCTGCTGATGAGCGTTTATTAAACGGTGTGGTTGGTCGTGCTGCAGGTTTCTTATTAATGAAATCTAACAATGCACCTACTGTTGAGGCAGGAACAGGTGTTGAAGCAAACTCAAAAATTATTGCTGGTCATAACATGGCGTGGACGTATGCAGAGCAAGCAGCTCAAGTTGAAGGTTACCGTATGGAGAAACGTTTTGCTGATGCTGTAAAAGGGCTTCACCTATACGGTGCCAAAGTGACTCGACCAGAAGCACTAGCAGTATTATCAGCAAAACGACCAGAATAAGGAGGGGCTCTAAGTGTTTGTTAAAAACTTAAAAACAGATATTACATGGGCGGTCACTGAGGAACAAGGTGCCCGTCTTTTACGTACAGAAGACTTTGAAGAAGTAGAAGCACCAAAGCCTAAACGTGCTACTGCAAAGAAAACTGAACCTGATAATGAAACAGAAAAGTAGGTGGTCTTATGTGGCAACCGACACAAGATGAAATAGATCAACTTAAGCTATTGAATAATGTTACAGGAGCTAAGCATGATACGTTTTATCGTGCGATGGCTCCTATTTTATTTGATGTGGCAAAAGATCACTGTAATCGTACATGGGAACCATCTGAGATGCCTCAAGGTGTCCGTTTGTTCATTGCTAAAGCCATTCAGTTTAATACGCAATCAACAGGACTGAAAGGGCGCACAATGGGAACAGTTTCGTATTCATATGATACAGAATTTCCTAAAGCCATCTGGACATATTTACGACCGTATAAGAAGGTGAAATTCCATGCCTTACGATGAATTCCCTCACACAGTTGAAGTAGTTCAGAAAAAGAAGGTATCGGACGGTGCAGGAGGCTTTAAAACAGAATGGGTACCAGTTGAAACAATCGAGGCATTTGTTGATACACCTACTTCGAAAGAACGATTCTACGCACAGCAATTGGACAATCCGTTAGAAAGTTATATGTACTACGAATACAGAACATACCTTACATCTAGTATGAGTCTAAGGTATGAAGGTGAGATATATGCCTTCGCTGGTCGGGCTGAAGACCAAGGTGGTCAACATGAAATTATGCGTGTTGCTTTAAAGTTGGTGACGGAGTAATGGCTAAAATTACATTCAGTGGACGTCAACTGTTAAAAGCAGCAAAACAATTTGAAAAGGGCTTGCTTGATGAAGTATCAGACGTTGTTTACGAGACAGCTAGACTTATTCAGACTCATGCTAAAGCTCTGGCTCCTTTTGATGACGGAGGCTTGAAAGATTCCATTGAAATGAAAATGATAGGGAAATATAATGCCGAAGTTACTGTAGGAGCTAATTATGCGATTTATGTGGAATATGGAACAGGAGTCTATGCTGAGGGGCCTGGAGGAAGTCGAGCAAAGAAAATCCCTTGGTCTTACTACAGTGAAAAGCTAGGACATTGGGTTACAACTGAGGGTATGAAGGCACAACCATTCTGGGGTCCTGCAGTTGATGCCGGAAGAGACTATTTCAAGAAAGAAATGAGGCGATTAGGCTTATGACAAATTACTATGCCTTGCCTTACTTTGAGCTCCAAAAAGCAATTTATCAGAAGTTAACAGCTTGTGAAGCATTAACAAATATCACACGTAAAGATGATGAAGATCCCGGTGTGTATGATGCTGTAGACGAAAATACACCTTATCCTTACGTGACAATCTCAGAGCCCTATTCGTCTCCATTTGACACCAAAACAAGCAATATCGAAACAATCACATTTACAATTCATGCTTGGTGGAAGGATAACGATGATTACAGTGGTAAACGTAAGGTATATGAGATGTTATCAGCTTGTCAAAGCATTCTAATGGCTCGTAATTACTTGATACCAGGAGCAAAGGTATTAGATATCACAAGACGTGAATCTCGCGTCATAGACGATAATAGCCCAGGTGTAAAGCATGGCATATTAGTTATTCAATACAAAGTACAGAACATTTAACAGTCCATTTGTGGGCTGTTTTTATTTTAGGAGGGAAAACACACATGCAAAACGGTAAAGATACAGTCTTACTTGTACAACTTGCTACAAATGCATTGGGTGAAGATGGTTTTCTTATTGGCCATTTAACCGAAAATAGTCACTCGATGGAGAATGAGTTAGTAGATGAACAAACAAAATTTGGGCGTATCGTAGCCTATGGTCAATCAAGTGAATCATTTGAAGTAACGATGTTTGGTGACAAAAACGATCCAGGCCAAAAAGCAATCTTAGATGCGATTCGCAAAAAAGTGCAGCTGAAAGTTTGGGAAGTCGACTTGAATACAGTGAAAAATGAAGCTGATGAAGAAGTGCACGATGCAATCTTTGCTTACACACTAGTTGAGTCTGTAGAGAAATCAAATCCGGGAGATAACTTCCAAGAAATCTCAGGGACTCTACAAGTAATTGGAGAATCTAAAGAAGGACAGTTACCTAAGTTACCTGACTCGGTAATCGAATTTGCTACTTACGGATTTGAAGCTCCTGGTGAAAAGACCGGTGAATTTGGTAAGGAACAAAATTCAGGGGTTGCTGTTACAAACGTATCAGTATCACCACAAACTACATCAGTCACAGTTGGAAGCACACGACAATTAACTGTTACAGTTCTGCCTGCAGATGCAGCTAATAAAAACGTTACATTTACTTCAAGTGATGATTCAATTGCAACAGTTTCGACTACCGGATTAATCACTGGTGTAACTGCAGGAACCGCAACAGTAACTGTTACGGCAAGCGGTGGTAAAACAGCGACAGTTTCAGTGACTGTCACGGAGTCATAATCTAAGCACTCTTTTGAGTGCTTTTTCTTTTGAAATTAATTACTTGGAGGGCTATTAAATATGGCTACATTAAAAATTGGTAAAGAACAACATGATGTGAAATTTGGATTTGCTTTCAAAAACGTAGCAGATAAAAATTATAACGAAACTGACAGAGAAGGGAACGAAACTGGCGGCTTTATCTCTATCTATCAAGGTTTATTGCAATTTAACTTAGATGCTTTAAAAGCTTTCTGGGATTGCGGATTAGCACACCTTAAAAAACGTCCTTCGATGGCACAAATTGAGGCTGCTTTAGAGGAACGAATTGAAGAAGATGGCGATACAGAAACGTTATTCAAAGAAGCATTTCAGGAAATCAATGCCTCGGGTTTTTTCAAAAAAGATGCGAAGACGTTCTGGAAGAACTTAGACATGTTCAAAGAAATGGGTACCGAGCAAGAACAGGTCGAGAATGCGAAGGCCGTACAAATGTTACTCGATGCGAAAGCATAGTTGGAGACAGAAATCGAGTAGACGGATTAGAGTGGCTAGATGTCATTTCTAACGCTGCTGAATACTTAGGCGTATTTGACGTTGAGCTAATCATGTCATGGACTCCAAATGAGTATAAGGCGCTTTTAAAAGGTGCTCAAATGCGAATGGTAAGCGATTATGAAAACCTTGCTATACAGGCAATGTACATCAGAAAAGCTGATAACGCGAAGCGACTTAAGCTTACTGATCTATTTGATGCTGAAAAAGCTCGAAAACGGATTCTTGAAGGTGATAAGGACTGGAAGGAATCGAAGAAGATGGACACAACACTTTACAAAAAAGCACAAGCAGACATGAAAGTTTGGGCTCAAAATTTAACTATGAAATGAGGTGAGCATAAATGAATGGAAACTTTACGGCTAAAATAGGCGCTAGAATTACAGAGTTCATGGCAAAGATGAAACAAGTACAAAGCACTATCAAAAAATCAGCAAATGATGTTCGAGTGGACATCGGTGCAGATGTTGCTCAGTTCAAGCGTAAAACTGCTGAAGTAAAGGCAAAAATGCTAGCACTCTCTCGAGAAAAAGTTGTTATTAAAATAGAGGCTCGTATTGAAGATTTCCAAAGAAAAATTCAACGGATTGCAGTAAATATCCGTGCATTCGGCGAGCTGATGCAACACACCGTAATGGGTACAATGATGACCGTTTTCCCGGCATTGTCACCTATATTAGCTAATGTCGCTGTAGCTATTGCGAATTTAGGTCCGATGATAGGTGTTGTCGCTGGCTCTACATTTGCATTAGCTGGAGCATTTGTTAGTGCTGGTGCAGCTGCTACGGTTTTTGCTGCTGTAGCGATTCCTACGATTTCAAAGCTTTTTGATGAAGAAGCAAAGCTCAACGCTGTACAACAGCAAGCTAAAAATTCATTTGAGGCTGTAAAGACCACATATCAATCACTTGTAAAAGAGACAGAAAAACCGGTCTTGCAAGCATTTACGAGTGGGATGAAAGCGACTGACACCATACTCAATAAGTTAAGGCCTCTATTTATATCTAGTGCACAAGCTGTTGCTAATCTGATGGATCAACTTAATACGGCTATAGGCACACCACCTATACAGAAGTTTTTAGAATATCTTAATACTTCTGGTGCACCGATGTTAGAGACAGTTTCAAGGTCTGTTGGGAACGTATTTAAAGGGTTGTTATCAATGCTTACAGCCTTCGCTCCATTAAGTGCAAGTACAGCAAAAGGCTTTGAGGAAATGACAGCTCGTTTTGCTGAATGGGCAAATGGACTAAGTGGTAGTGCGAAATTCCAAGCGTTCATGGATTACGTGAACACTAACATGCCGAAGATTCGAGCTATATTCCGCGATGCAACTGCGGGGGTTATTTACTTCTTTAGTGCATTTGCCGGATCATCTTCAGACATGATGGACGGGCTTGTAGCCATGATGGCACGATTCAAAGAGTGGTCAGCTACTCTTAGTCAAAACCAAGGCTTCCAACAATTCCTTGATTATGTACATCAAACAGCACCTAGCGTTTTACAACTAATCGGTAATCTAACGCAGTTTTTAGTTAACCTCGGTATTGGTATGGCCCCTTTAGGAGCTAAAATTATCGAGGTTGCAAATAAAGTATTAGAATTTGTCAACTCAGCGATGGAAGGAAATCGAGCGATTGGTGTCTTGATAGCTGGGTTTATTTCATTTGGTGGAGCTTTACTTGCAATCGTACCTAACCTTATCGCTTTTAGTACTTTATTTAAAGGTATAGGCGGAAAGCTAGTAGGTATTCTAGGTAAATCCTTTAAGACTGTTACACCTTTATTTACTAACTTTAGTGCGACAGTTGGTAGGTTAGCAATGTCAGTATTGCCAAAGCTAGGAGCGGCGTTCGGTTTTATAACGAGTCCAATCGGTCTAGTTATAGCGGCTATAGTAGCTTTAACGGCAATTTTTGTTGGTCTGTATCAAACTAATGAAACTTTCAGAGCCCAAGTACAAACGGTATGGGAAGCCATCAAAACAGCAATTTCTATAGCAGTAACAGCTGTTGGTAACTTGATTACGTCAGTTTGGACACAAATCACTTCATTTTGGAATGAAAATCAAGCAAGCATTATGGCGACTGCATCGACTATTTGGAATGCTATAGGCACAGTAGTTACAACCGTAATGTCAGCAATCGGTTCTATCATGCAATTTATATGGCCTGTTGTTCAAGCTTTAATTGTTTCCACTTGGGGTGCAATCAAAAATGTAATTCAAGGTGCAATTGATATTATTCTCGGAATCATCAAAACGTTTTCTTCTTTATTCCAAGGAGATTGGCAAGGTGTCTGGGACGGAATTAAACAGATTTTGAGTGGAGCAGTGCAAGCCCTTTGGGGTGTAATTAATCTTTATTTTGTTGGTAAATTACTTGGCCCATTAAAAGCGTTTGGTAGTACAGCTAAAACACTTTTACAAACTGTTTGGAATGTAATTAAAGGTATTTTCACTAATACACTAAATGCGATTAAAACCGTTGTAACAACCATTTTTAACGGAATAAAATCAACGATTCAAAACGTTTCGAATGCTATAAAGTCCACAATCTCAACAGTTTGGAATGGCATTAAATCGGTTATCACAACAGTTCTAAATGCTATCAAGTCTGTTGTCTCGACGATTTGGAATGGTATTAAGAGTGTTATTTCCTCTGTTTTAAACAATATTAAGAGCACAGTTTCGTCAGCCTGGAATGCAATTAAAAGCGTAATTTCAAGCGTTCTTAACGGTATCAAGAGCGTTGTCTCTTCCATTTGGAATGCAATTAAATCAGTTGTTTCCTCAGTTCTAAATGGTATTAAAACGGTTGTTAGCACTATTTGGAATGGCATCAAAACTGTTGTCGAAACCGCAATGAATGGTGTTAAAACAGTAATCGAAACAGGTTGGAATGCAGCTAAATCATTCTTAGAAAATATTAAGCTAATACAGATTGGTAAAGACATCATTAATGGCTTAATCAAAGGGATTACAGATTCATTTGGTGCTGTAGCGTCGGCATTAAGTAATTTAACAGATTTAATTCCTTCTTGGGTTAAGTCAGCTTTAGGTATCCATTCACCTTCACGTGTCATGATCGCCATTGCTAAATGGATTCCGATCGGTTTAGCCAAAGGGATTGAAAGTACAACGAATGTAGTTCAAAAAGCTACAAACATGATGGTAAGAAGCGCTATTCCTGATTTTAGTCAAAATCTATCAATCACTAAAGATATGATTCAGCAGACTCAAAGAATTGTTAGTAACGCAGCTAAAGATAACAGTAAAGAAATCCTGGCCATCCAGAAAGATTATGAAGCAAAACGTGCCGAAGCTACGAAAAAAGCAGATGCCAAAATCAAAGAAATAAAGGCTAAAGCAGCTGATAAAAATAAAAAGCTTACAGCAGAGCAACAGCGTCAAATAACTAAAATCCAAGAGGATGCCAAGGCAAGCAGAGAGAAAATAGCAAAAGATGAAGCTAAAGCAATTGATAAGATCAAAATAGCTTCTCAGAAAGAAACATTCGATGCGCTGAAAGACTTCGCTGACAAGCAAATTGGTTTGGAAAAGTGGTCTACGAAACAACAGGCTGAGTATTGGAAATATGCTGCTACAGCGTTCAAGGAAGGCACGGACGAACGTATTGAAGCTCAAATCAATTACAACAAAGCCATGGCTGAGCTCACACAAGAGAAGTTTGATAAAGAGAAAGATTATATCGATCGTAAGAAGAAATATAATCAAATGTCTCTTACTCAAGAGCTTGCGGCTTATCAAAAATACTTACAACAGTATAAAGTTGGTAGCCAAGAGCGTATCTACTATGAGGATAAGATTGCTGAAACTAAACAGGCCATCCACGAAAAGCTAACTTCTCTTAACGATGAGTACATCACAAAAATTAAAGAGACTCAACAAAAAGAAATTGACGGTATTAAAGAGCTTGAAAAAGCCTATGAGGATGCTGTCAATAACCGAGCTAACAGTATTTATTCATTCAAAAACCTGTTTGATGAGATTGGCGAAAAAGCTGAAGTGACTAGTCAGCAACTCATTAAAAACTTACAAGATCAAGTAAGTGTAATGGCGAACTGGTCACGAAACATGCAAGAACTTGCTGGAAAAGGTATTGATAAAGGGTTACTTGCTGAATTACAAGCAATGGGGCCAAGTGCGTACGCTGAGATTGAAGCATTAAACAGTATGACAGCTACGGAACTAAATTATTACAATGACATCTGGAAAACGAAAACAGCCCTTGCAAGAAGCCAAGCACAAGCTGAATTAGTGGATTTAAGAGAGGATACTAACAAACAGATTGATGCACTTAAGAATGATACCAAGAAACAACTAGAATCATATAAAGACGAGTGGCTGAATCAAATCAAAGCTATTAAAACAGGTACTACAGGCGAGTTTAATGCAATGTCTTCATCAATGTATAATATCGGTTCAAACGTTATCCAAGGGTTACGTAACGGTATGAAATCAGAAATACCTGGGATGTTATCGGAAGTGCAGGGGATGGCTAAAGAGATTGAACAAACTATCCGTAAAACTCTTGCTATCCATTCACCTTCTCGTGTCGCTGATAAGCTAGGAACTTATTTTGGACAAGGTTTTACAAATGGTATTGCTAGTATGCGTGCTGATGCAGCACAAGCAGCTGCAAGTTTAGCTGATGCTGCACAATCGGATTTAAGTGTTTTAACAGATGGATTGTCTGTAAGAAGCGCTATTAGCAGTGCTCAAGACACAAGTATTACAAATGAATCAGTACTGGACTTATCAATGTTTGATAAAGTACTTCAACTACTAAAAATCATTGCTGATAAAGATTTATCATTGGAGCTTGATGGTCGACTGTTAACAAACTATGTAGATGAAAACACTGCAAGAAAAACAGATTTAAAACGTTCTATGAGAGGAGTGTAGAGAATGGATGCGAAGTTAGTAAAAGTAAATGGAGAAGAAATTATTTTGTCTCATGAGCGTTTCGTTACGCAGGACATTAAAGTTTCCCCTATCGATATTAAACGTGATGTAGCTGATGTCGAAAGACGGGCTGGAACTATCAATGAACTAATCAAACATGGTACTCGCAGAATACAGCTGCATCTTATATTTATCGCAAAAGACCATTCAGATTTTGAAACACTCGAAGGTAGAGCATTTGATTTGTTTACAGATTTAGATCCGTATTATTTGTATAAAGCCATACCAACAAAGCAATCCACTATGTACGAGTTTGAACTACCAGGCAAAGAATGGGGCAGAGAGCTCGATTTTATGCCTGGTGAGGTTGCTTTTTTACATGGCAAAAGATACATGGTTGTTAATAGTGACATGTCTGAAATCGAACAGAAAGGTCTCACAGGGAAATTTACAGTCGAACTTGAAACTTACCTACTTCCGTATGCTGAGAGCTCATCGACCTTAAAAGAATTAAAGTTGTGGGACATTAACAAATGGGAATGGAATCAAGGGTTAACTTGGGATGATGATTTACAGTACAGATTTACATCTAATTCTTTCACTTTAAAGAATTTCGGAAATGTGAAGGTTGATCCACGTGAAAGCGAATTGAAAATAACTATTAAGGCAACAACCTCAAGTTACTTAGAAATAAAGAATGTAACTACAGGCGAAGTATTTCGGTTTAATGGTACTTTATCAGCTTCAGATACATTAATTTTGAATGGCATTTACTCTTATAAAAATGGAGTGAATGCCATTTTGAATACCAATAAAAAGCTATTAACGCTTGCGCCAGGAAACAATATCTTTACTGTAACAGGCGGTACCATTCAATCGATCGAATTTGATTTTAGATTCCTGTACAAATAGAAAGGATGTGAAGGAATTGGCATTAGAATTGCATAATACAGAAAACCCGATTAGCAATGCTGAAAGGTTAAAGATCAATGAGAATTGGCAACGGATTATGTCGGGGTATTCTTATCTACAGCAACAAATTAAGGTATTAGCTGGTGGCGCGGAAGTCGATGAGTTGATACAGCGATTAAATGACGCTATAGACAATGCGAATGTAGCCGTACAAGATGCCATTGACGCAAATGACAAAGCCTTACAAACAGCTCTTGATACAGTCTCACAAACACTCGTAGACATGAATAAGGCTATCTCAAACGCAAATACTGCTACATCCGAAGCTAATACTGCTAAACAAGGTGCTTTAGATGCAACAGCACAAGCTCAAACAGCTATTAATACAATGCAATCGCTCATTAAAAATATGGGACACCGAGGTACTTGGAATGATGCAACTCAGTTTTATAAAAACAATATAGTTTTTTATAATGGTTCATCTTTCATTGCGCTACAAGACAATATAGGAAAACCACCACCTACTTTACCTGCTCAGTCAAATGCTTATTGGTCTATATTTGCTGAACAAGGTGCTCGTGGGCCTGAAGGATTAAGAGGATTACCGGGGAGAGATGGTAAAGACGGAACTGGTGTTAATATAATCGGTGAGTTAACGAGTGAAAGCGAATTACCGACTACTGGGGCACCTGGTGATGCATACATGATACATGGTGATCTTTATGTATGGCAAGATAACACGAGTACTTGGAAGAATGTTGGTCCAATTCGAGGCCCTGAAGGACCTCAAGGGCCAGCGGGACCACAAGGTGAACAAGGACCACCAGGAGAAGACGCAGATTTAACAGAAATCAATCAAAAAGTCGAAGGAATACAAACTGAAGTTACTGAACATTTGGCTGAAATGGATACTGAGTTAGGCAAAACGTTGAAAGCCAATACTTTAAATACTGTCAATAGAAAAAGCAATCTAGGTCACGTTACTGCGAGTGAAGCATACAACCAAATTAATTTTAATTATAATGATAGATCAGAAGTTGTAGAGATTCATATTCCCTATAGTTCATCTTTTGCTGGCTCTTTAGAATTAAATGTGACGAGTACTTACGGCAATAGCAATGCCTCAGGTACGGCTAAAATTATGTACAATTTATGTCTTACTGCTGAAGGTGCAATTGCATATAATGACATGACCATTTTATCAATGCCACCAACCTTTGCAAATGAATTTTATATATCAAGTATACAGAAAGCTGATATTGCTCGGGTGTTCGTTATTTCTATAGTTAAAAGAAAGTATAGTAATCAAATAACTATTGACTTAACTGTTAAGCAAGCAGGAGGAGTGGCTGCAGGAACTGTATCAAACAGTATAACTGTAAATGCACCGTATAAGATTGATACGGTTGTAAGCACTACAGACTATCCAATTCAGCAACCAATTTTTAAACTTAGTCTGCCTAAGCCTATAAATGCTGTATTAGAGACTGGTTGGAGTGTGCGTCCAAATAATTCTCTAACATATTACAAAGATCCTTTTGGAGTTGTTCACATATATGGTAGAGTCGATAGAAGAGGCGGTACTCCATTAATTACAATAATGCCAGTTGGATATAGACCAACTATGAATTTAGAGCATGGTGTTCAAAAAGGCCCTGCATCAATAACATTTGTCGACCTATCTTTGGATGGTCGGTTAAATGCCAATTATGTAGAAGATGGAGGTAATATTCTTATTGAAATGTCATATAGAACTACTTAAACAGAAGGAGGTTGTGTAATGTATGCATACGAAATAGATAGTGAAGGATATATCATTAATAATTATGTAATTGATGGTGACATAATAGTACCAGATGGATGTATCACTGAACAGCTACCGCAGCCATTATTATTTTATCGTCCAAAATGGTCAGGTAAAGAATGGGTTGAAGGTGAAACTGAGGAAGAAAAAGCAGAACGTGAATCTCAGCAATTACTAGAATCATTAAAACCTTCTCCTCCTGAAATTGTTGATGCTGAACTAGAAATAAAAATGATTACAATGTTAAGAGAAATGGAGGTTATATAATGAGTGATAAACACTTAGAAGGATTGACACAGGTACAAAAACGACTTGTGAAAGCTTATGCAACAACAGTTATTGGAGAAGTACGGAAAGTTAAAGAAGTTAAACCTACAGAGCTACAACCATATGTAGTATTAGAAATCGCAGAACGTGAAATTGCTGTACTTGCAAAAGAATAATCGTTCCATATCATGCTACTGTTGAGGATTTATATCTTAACAGCTACAGAAGATGTTTAATAACTTTTCTAATTACCAATCCTTTAAACAATAAGGAGTGGTAAATGTGGAAAATAGGTTTTTCATCGGTGTCTTTAATGGCTTAATTATAAGTATTATTTTATGGACTTCTATATTTGGATGGATAAGAATAATTAAAAATTTGCTATAAAAAAGTAAGTTATTTTATTGGTAAAGCATTTGATAGATAGTTCTTCTTTCTGTAAACTTATTGGTAGTTGAGGAGGAGATGTTACTTGGACTTTTGGAGTTTTTTTGATAAATATTTCACAGCTATAATGGTTCCGCTTGGGACTATAATCGGAGCCTTTCTTGGGGCTAATATTTCAAGTAGAACCCAAAAAAATATAATTTCAAAGCAAATTAAGTGGGACAAGATTAAAGCACGTAACTTACAAGTAAACGAAACGATGGAAATTTACAGTAAAGTTTTAGAGATGGATGGTTCTCTCCATGTTATTGAATTTAACAGTGGTCACCAGACAGAAATAAGGCTAGGGGAATACACAAAGAAGATAAGACCATTGTTGTTTGAAAAATTTCATCAATTACATCAAGATGTTGCTGACCAAGTTTCCGATATGGATGAGCTTATTGAATTGTGTAATTTCGAAGAAGAGCTTTCTGATGAAAATTCTGAAAGATTAGCGCATATGTACATTAAATTGATTAATATCATTAAAAGACATTTAAGTATGTATAGAGAGAATTTTTTGAAACAAAATTAAATCGCCAGCCTTCCGCAGTTATCTGTGGTTGGCTTTTATTATGCAAAAATGAAGTCTATAAATGAAAATATAGATTTCAAGAATAAGTGCATCTATTGGCACAATTGTTCCACATTGTTCAGTAAGTCGTGAAAATTATAATATCAAATATTTAATGAAGTGTCCTCACTTTGAGGATGCTTTTTCTTTTGCTTGAAGGGATGTGATCAAATGAAAATTACTACTAAGTTTGGTAAAACAAAAGTTATTGATTACGGACATTGCATCAAAATCACTGCACCAAAAATTAAGTTAGTTGGTGATAAGGAATGCTAATCGTTACAAACTATGCTGGCAATCGCACAGAGCCGTTTTTTACGACATCTGCACCAATCTTTGAACAGGATACGTTAGGCAATACAACACTTGAATTTACAGTCAATAAAACAAACAACGAGGTAGGGTTTAACCTTCTTCAAGAAGAAACGATTGTCACTGCAGCAAACTATGATTTTCGAGTGAAGCAGATAATCGATGACAAGCCAGGGCGTAAAACAATCCTTGCTATCTCGACTTTCTTTGACCTAGCTTATCAGTTTAAAGATAAAACCTTTGGAGGCACTCACTCAAGTCAAGAGTTTGTTAACTACCTGTTTACTGGTACAGGATGGGTTGTAACATGTGACTTCAATGAGATAGCGACCATCGATAAGTTTGGTTCTAAAAACATTGTCCAGTGTATCAATCAAGTGTGTAATGCTTTCGACTGCGAGTTCGAAATTCTACCAAATAAGCGAGTGCATTTTAGTAAGTCGCTTGGACCTGATAACGGTGCTCAGTATCGATATGGCCATAACATTAAGACTCTTAGTCGAAAAATCGATACGACACATCTTCGCACCAAAGTAACGGCTACAGGCAAAGAAGATTTAACAGTCACTTATACCTCTCCAAATCACACGATATGGGGAATCCGTGTTACTGATCCAATAAGTGATGAACGTTTCACAAATCCTGATAACCTATTGAAAAAAGCCAAGGATTCGCTTATCGATTATCCGGAAGTAAGCATTGAACTAGATACGTTAGATTTGTTAAATAAGCAGTTAGGCGAAAAGGTCTGGCTGATTTATGAGCCGATTGATGGGTTAGAGCTCCAGACTCGTATACTTAAGCGTACTTGTGTAATTGACGAAATTGCAGATGACTTAAAGACAATTGAAGTACTGCTAGGAAACTCGTTACCACGTTCAATGACTGATAATGAGCTTGATTCAGAAGAAGAACTTGTTGAGATAGAAGAGGAGTTAAAAGAAGTAATTGATGAAAGTAAAAAGGAATTTAGGTCAGCTATTACTCAAACGGATAACCGTATAACGATTGAAGTTGAACAGTTAAATAAATCAATTGCTAAGATTGATGTGAAGGCTGATAGTATCAACTTTTCAGTTAATAACCGTATCACAAATGAAATGGCAGCTATTAATATTCGAGCTGATCAAATCCAATCTACTGTAAGTTCTCAAGGTGCACAGCTTCACGGGATGGATACAAGAGTAGCAAACGCTGAATCAACGATTACACAGCAAGCGCATCAGATTACTCAGAAGGTATCAGTGACGGATTATAACGGGGATACAATAGTTTCAAAGATAAATCAAGATGCATGGTCGTATACCATAGATGCCCAAAGAATCAACTTAAACGGGGCTGTGGTGGTCAACGGTAGTATTAGTGGTTCTACAGATATTAATGTTTCCAGGGATGTTTGGATAGGCAGAAACTTAACTTTCCAAGGCGGTGGTCAAAATGTAATAAGATTTGCTGATATGACAACTATAACTTCTGATGGATATGGCGGTCTTGCAATTGATTTATGGAATGATTTAGACATACAAGCATCCAAAACTACTTTTTGGGGTAACGTAGATTTTTCTCATGCCAATGTAATAGGTCTCAATAACGGTGGTGGAATTAGTCTCTTCCAAAGCACTAACAATCCTAAAACTTTAGTCGTTAGAAAAAACGGTTCAGATATTGGGTATCTAACAATGAGTTAAAACAAATATAAGAAATGGAGATTGATAAGTATGGATTATCAAGTACAACTAAACAACGGCCAGGCAATTAATTTAAAAAATGCCGAATTTGATGTAGCAACGTTTACAGCAACATTAAATGAACAAAAAATTAACTTTGTGAATATTGGTGGGGCAATCATTAATAAGCACATTATCGTAAGTGTAATACCTGTTGAAAGTACAGAAATGCAAGCATAAGCTTAGCGTTATTTTTATTGTCTAATATAGGAGGTAATCCTTTCCTTTTGTCGAAATAAGTAAGAGATTTTTATAAATTAGACATAAAGGGAGAGAATTATCATTAATAAATATCTTCTGTATTTATTAGCAACCTCAATAATATGTATTATTCTTGTGAATTATATCTTGGTCGACGTTCCTGAATTTTGGGAGTATGGTGAAGAAACGGGAGTTTTACTATTTACGTTATCAACTAGCTTCGTTGCAGCGTTTTTGTTTTATTTACTAGATATTTGGTTACCGAATAAGGAAAAGCAAGATATTTTGAAGTTACGCTTATCTAAGCCTTTAAATAAAATACTATTAAACATGATTGCTCCATTGATAGGATTATTAATTTTATCTCCTAAGAGTAATATTACTATTAGTAAAATAGTTTCCCTTTCAAAGGAAGACTTAGAAGAATTGCTCTCCGAGATTGATTTATTCAATGATAGAAATTCTAAATATTTCTTTGATGATTGGCGAGACGATAAGGTAATAGAATATTTACTCTCATTTTTAGCCAATTGTAATAGATTAGTTGATCAAGTTAATATACTACCTAACGTAGATTTTGATTTGTTAATGATATTGGATAAAATAAAATATTCTGACTATAATGAAGCGTTAGAAGAACAGCGATATTTTTATTCATTATCTGTAGATGAAGGGGGTGGTGTTTCTGGAATAGTCTTGACAGAAGGTATTCTTGAGTATGTGCAATTATTCGAAGAATTAAAAAAATATATGATTGATAATGATATAGAAATCACTTTTGACAAGATTCCAATTATAGAATATATGATGGAGTAATTTGAGATGCGAGTGTCATGAGCTATGAGAGTAATCGAGACTAGTAACGGTATATGTTACTGATTCTTGATTGCTTTCATGGCTTTTTATTATGCAAGAATAAAGGAGTGTACAGTATGGGAGGTTTAAATTTGGATTATTTAGAAGTAGCACATTTATATTTATTTGGTGGTGTGAAATTTTTACACCTATTACTTTTGTTAATGGGATTAGATATTTTAACAGGAATCTTTAAGGCTATTAAAAACGGTAACCTATGGAGCCGTAAATCACTGTTTGGCTACGCTCGTAAGTTACTAGTTTTAATCGTTATAATCACAGCAAATATAATTGATCAAGTACTGTCGTTGAGTGGCACACTCACATTTGCGACAGTACTTTTTTATATCGCAAATGAAGCTTTGAGCATCATTGAAAACATGGCGCAACTAGGAGTATTAGTACCTCAACAGTTGGCTGAAAAGTTAAAGGTTATCGAGACTCAATCTGAAGAACGATTAACTAGTGAAGTACTTGATGAATTGGTAGGTAAAAACGTTGAAAAAGAATTAGAAAATAAAAAGGACGGTGCTCAATAATGGTTACAATTCGACAAAAATTAGTATCAGAAGCTCAAGCCAAAAAAGTGACTTATGGTAAGATCAACAAACGCAAGAAGGTAGTAGTCCATGGGACGGATAACTACCGAACAGGTGCAGACGCCGATGCACATGGCCGTTTGCAGTATAACGGTAATAGTCGTTCTGCTTCATGGCATTGGACAGTTGACAGTAAAGAAGCAGTTCAATCATTTAATCATGTCTGGGCTTGCTGGGCTGCAGGTACTGACAAAGGAAATCAGGAAGGTATCCATGTTGAGACTTGCGTGAATCCTGATGGCGATTATAAGAAAACTCTTCAGAATGCTGCAGCACTTATCGCTAAAATATTGAAAGATGAGAAGCTTACTATCAATGATGTAGTTCAGCACAATTATTATAGTGGTAAGAACTGCCCTCGAGAGATCCGTTCCGGTAACATACCCTGGAATGAGTTCTTGAAGATGATTCAGAATGCTGGTTCTACACAAGTTCCTAAGCCCTCTACCGATAACAAAAGATACCGTGTGCTTACCGGTACTTTCTCTACAAGACAAGCTGTTGAAAATGTACTCGATGTATTAAAACATCGATTTGGTTGGATTTGTTACATTGAGCAGGATGGTAAGTTGTGGCGTGTTAAAACGGGTACTTTTGTAGGTATGGCAGCAGCACAGGCTGGAGCAAATAAGATTAGAACAGCTAAATTAGCACAAGTTACGTATGTTGTAGGTGAATGATTTAAAGCCCAGGCACTCAATTATTAATTTCGAGCCTGGGCTTATTTTTTGTGTGTTTGTTATGAGGCTTAGTAACTAGACTTTTCAAATTATTACTAAATTAGTCCACACTAATAAACTTTTAAATGTTAGTATTTAATATATTAATATTTAAAAGGATGGTACTTTTATGCGAATATATTTTCAAGATTGGATTCACAATCAAAACTTCTCTGAACGTTCTTTAGATTTATTTGAAGAGGCCATACTATGTTATCGCGCAACTGCTTATAAAGGGGCTCTACTATTCTCTTTTTTGGGTTTTCAAAATATTATTAGAGAGCGTGTTTTAAGGGCTGATCTACCACATAATGCAATACAATTTCAAAGTAAGTGGGATGAGATTCAAGGAAAACTCCGCGATGAGGATCAATCAGATGCACAAGTTATCACTTGTATTAGTATGCAAAAGCCTTTTACTATTTTTTCTATTTCAACTGACGTAAAAGAACAATATTTGTATTGGAAAAATAGGAGAAATGATTGTGCACATGGAAAAGGGAATACTATTAAAGATTCACATGTGGAAAGTTTTTGGTTTTTTATAGAATCGAATTTAGTGAAGTTTAATGTGAACGGTAGTTTTACATTCATAAAAGATAAAGTAAAAAAGCATTTCGATACTCTTGTAACTCCTAGTGGAACAAAACCTGATAATGTAATTTCTCAAATTCCAAATTCATTAAGCTCACAAGAGTTTAATGAATTTTTAACGCAATTAAATGAATACCTATGTGTAAAAAGGACGTTTGCATACAACGATCCGGACGTTCAAGCATTTTATCTTACTCTATTTGATCAACTGCCTAAAGAATATTTAACTGAGTTGAAAAATTTTATGAAAGATAATTTGCAATTACTGGTAAACTTATTAAATGTTAAACCATCATTAATTTACGAATTTAAAAATGATCCTGATTTAATTAGATTGATTTGGAAATCAAAATTAAAAGGTTATTCATCTCACTACGCAATTATTGCAAAGATGTTGCAGTTTGAATTAATTCCAGAAGAGCAGTTGAACGAGTTTGTAATGAGTGTTTCTGAAAATCTAAGTGACAACTATTTCACTTTTTCAGATGAAAGAAGAATTGACCTTCAAATTTTAAATGACAAGGGTTTTATCAAAAATTTAGGAGATATTGCTTTTTCGCAGTTTCCGAAAATTAATAAATTTAATTGGGCTAGGGAGAACAAATATTTAATTTGTTGTTATCTAGTAGAATATAATTTTAATGAAAATGTAGTAAGAGCTTTATACACTGAATTTTCACGGGAACATTATCCTAACCAGTTAGGAAAAGTGTTACTAGCTTTATTTGATGAACAACCGGAGCTATATTCTGATTACTTGAAGGCGGCTAAATTATATGATGTAGAAATCCCACAATACTTTAAACAGAATGATTGTTAATTAATGAAAAAGCATAAGGCTTATTAATTAAATATACCACTTGTAAACAGAATGTTTGTTCGTAAAACGAATGCGAACAGACGTTCTGTTTTTGTTTTAGGAGGGAACTCTATGATAGAACAATTAATAAATACAATGCAACGTAATCAATTAATGAGCATGATGTATGTATATAAGACAGGTGCAATAACTAAAAGTCGCATAAAAGTCATTAAGACCAAGCATTTTGTTTCACGAGGCAAGCAAAGTGTACCTTTATTATTATCCCGTCTATATACTTTGGGGTCTTTCGGACTTGTCCTCAATAGTAAAGAATAAGCCTTTCTCTATCCTTTAGATCGTAACTAAATTGATATAATGGATAAATATAACTGATTTTAACAAATGATATTGATTTTACACTTATTGGAATACTATAATATTTTTGGGATATAAATTATATCTTGAAAGTCAAGTGGAATTAATTACGAAGGAGGTGAGAAGAAAATAATGTTTCATTTGTTTTAATAAAAATTAAAGGGGAAATTTAATTATGAAAAAGATAAAAGTTCTTTTCAGTTTTGCACTACTTGCTCTATTGATGCTTCTTCCAATTAACGGAGCTTTTGCACAAGAAAATTCACTTAATTCAAAGTTTGATGGTGAAGTTGAAGCAGAAGAAACAGGATACTTGGATCAGCCTTCGGATTATATTAAACCAGCTAATGCTCATACTCTAAAAGCTTCAAGAAATACTTCGACAACTTTAAAAGAAGCATATTTATATACCAATGAAAAAGGTGAAGAAGTTGCAGTTACAACATTGAGAGTAAGCCAAGCAGATAAAGGTAAATCATATGATATTTCTATTAATCCTGCGACAAATGAATACGAAGTTAAGGAATCTTTAGATTTTTCTCAAGCTCCAATCATATCTCCACTGACAAATTATAATTATACAATTGGTGCTACATACACAACTAATGATCCTGTTTTAGTAGCATTAACTCAATCAAGACATGAATTAACTTGGGGAGGAAATGATACTGATGCTTGGAAAGTAAGCCGAAACGCAACTGCATGGGCTGCTAATCCATCATCATTAGGTACTCATTGGTATATTGTTAAAAATGAGTATGAAGGATACGTAGATGGAGGAAAATACATTAATTCAAGCTCTTATCACTCTTACTACAATACAGATTTCGGTTCTAATGATAAAAGAACAGATGTATGGCATAGAGTAAATATTCGAGGATATAATGACGGGTATGCAGACGTAACGGCTGAAAAAGGTGCGTCAGGAGAAGGAAGTTCACTCCTTTCTTTCAAATTGAAAACATATTAATGTAATATAAAATCAAAGAAACTAATTTCTGACACAGAAGTTTAGTTTCTTTGATTTTTAGATAGAGAAAGGAGGAAGCTTGATGGATGGAATGATATTGCTTTGGAGTGCTTCATTTTTTGTCTCAATTCTAACATTGATATTAGCAATAGTTAAGCGTTCTTGGGTTTATATGCTTCTCAGTACAATTACTTTTTTACCAATTGCATATTATTTTTCAGGAGCAGTAAATGCTTGGAAATACATCGGACTAACACCAATTGTTCTCCTAATATTAACAATAGTATTCTGGTTTTTAAGTAGAAGAAAACAATAAATATTAAAGTCTCTGGAACATCTCTATTGAATCATGCTGAGCAAATCAATCCTCTAACTGAAAAACCACGAAATTTTAGTAAACATGTGAAGAGACTGATTGAAGAAGATATGAAACGGGGTTCAGGTAGTGAGATAAAGATAGACAAAAATGAACCAATAATACGAGAAGAAGAGTCATATTCCATAGAGACAAAAGAAGCGATAAACAGTTTTATATAAGAAGAGAGACCACTCAGTTGAGTGGTCTTAAATTTTAAATACCTAATAACTGTTTCTTTTTAGTATCAAATTCCTCTTGAGTAAGAATTCCTTCATCAAGTAACTGCTTGAATTTTAGAATTTCATCAGCTGCGCTAATTTGATTTTGTACTACTGGTTGAGTTTCTTCTGCATCTTCAGAAACAATGAAAAGTGAAAGTTTTTCGAGGGCTTTCTTATCGCACTTAATTATTAAAGGTACTTTATCTCCATTTTCTCGTTTAAGGAAAAGAGTTGCTACAGATTTATCTTTCCCGATATTAGCGCCCATAGCTCCTGCAATAGCTCCAGCATTACCGATTTTACTTCCAATTATTGACCATCCTGCAATATCAAAAGCACTCTTTTGGATGTTTTCAACGCGTTCCCATTTAATTAACTCGAAAGTTTCAGGCTCTTTACTGTCAATCACAATATCTATAAAACCAGGTTTAGTTTGTTTCAAAACGTAATTATATCCACGTTCCTTTAGCTGTTCTTTACCATTCAAGACAGTTAAGTTTAGCTTAATAGCTTTTGGCCCTTTTACTTTCTTTTGAGGGGTTACTTTTTCAGGGATGCCGAATATGTTTTCTAATTCATCTGCAAAAGGCTTAGTCGCGTTATCATTAGTCAGTTTAAATCTAATATCCGTCTCTTGATAAACAAAATCAATTTCTACGGCCAGCATTTTTCTATTAACGATTAAATTATGGATCTCATCCAAGTTGTAGGAAACTAAAGTCTTATCTTTCTTACTTTTATCTAATGTGAGTAATCTGTTTGAAGTGAGCAGGTATAAAAAATATGTTAATTTCTTTGATCCTGTAGTTGCAGATATTATTGTCTCATTATCCTCTATACATTTAGCTAGAAATTGAATATCCTCTTCTACAAATGAAAGAACAGATTTTCCTGCTGGGTTTAAACACTCTTTGATTTGTTCAATCACAGGCATTGAGTTGCCACCTTTCTCATTTGTATTTACATGCTTAAACTATACCACTTTTTACAGATGTTAGGGTAAACAAACTGGAGAAATTAGGGGCAACAAAGTCCAAAAAGGCAACAAATGATAGTGCTTTAAAGTATTAAAGTGGGTAAACAAAGGCAACGAGGGTAAACAGACTTTGTTGCCGTTTCTGAGTAAACTGAACCCTTGAGGTCAAAGGATTCTCTTATATAAGTAAACAAAGTAAACAAATAATATCTATTGAGTGTATTTATATTATATAGGTATATGTAGTATATATAATATATGCCTAATACGCCTAATACACATATACTATATACGTGAGTGAAAATTTGTTGCCGGACAAAATAAAAATAACCGCTAAGCGGATAACACAGATTAGTTATCTCAAGCTTAGCGGTTTTTATATAACTACGCCCATAGAAGTATAAAGAAGAAATGTTTATTAAGATTAAGGAAGTGAAATTTAAAGCTATTTGATGAGCTGCGATAATTGCTGTACTAAAGCTACTCATCATCATCGTGACAGCAGAAAAAATACTCGTTTCTGCAAATAAAGATATTCCAATCGGGACACCAATGATTAAAATCTCCTTCCAACGAAGCCATTCTAATTTTGGCCAGTCATGGAATAGGCGGAAGCGTTCAAAGGGCACGCGTTTTGCAATAATCCAAACTGTGATTAAGAAAATTAGCCAGTATGTAATCGCCGTTGCAACGCCTGCACCGATTCCGCCAAGTTCGGGAGCTCCAAACTTACCAAAAATAAAAATATAATTCAACGCAATATTAATCGGCGTTGCAAGTAATGTAATAATCATTGTGACGCGAGTTTGTCCAAGCGCATCGATAAAGCAACGCATGACAAAAAATAAAAAGAGTGGTATAAGACCTGCGCACATCGCATGAATATAAGATTTAGCAATAGTATGTACAGAGGCTTCTAAATTCATATTGCCGAGAATCCAATCAATGCCGACTAATAATCCAATGAAAATTAGTACCGATAGTACGATGGCTATATAGATTCCTTGCTGAACAGCCTTCTTTGCGGCAAGTTCTTTTTTAGCTCCAACAAGCTGTGAGACAATAGGTGTAATCGCAAGGAGAATGCCAGATAAACCTGTGTAAATAGGCATCCAAATAGAGGAGCCAATTGACACTCCAGCTAAGTCAGTGGTACCATACCGACTCGACATTAAAATATCGAAGAAAGAAATAAGATAAATAGCTACTTGTGTGACTAAAATGGGTACGATAATTTTTAATATTAGCGCATATTTTTCTTTTAACGTAGTTGTTTGATTCATAGTGTATATCTTCCTTCATTAATATATTTAATTAATGAGTATAGCATAAAAAAATAGGAGAAGGCTGAAAATTTTATTTCTTTCAACAGATGCTTGGATACCTCTACCTGCCGCTTCGCTTTCGTTACATAAGAAATTTGTGCCTGTCGCTACGCTTTCGGTCATAAGACATTTGATGAAAGAAATTAAAAGCTTCATCTATATCTTTTCGTTCGCATATAGTAAAATAAAAGACTGTATACAAAAAGTAGTATGGCTACAAGCGGATGTCACAGAATCGGAAAGTAGTTAATAAGGATGTTAGCCTAAAAAAATCATCGCATCCATGCGACAACGGCTAACTGCCTAAGTACAAAGCCGATCCCGGACGCAATTATGCCGAGGCCGAATTGATGGAATAGGAGAATTAATGTGAAACAACAAACAATCATTTTAACCGGTGGAGGGACAGCTGGTCATGTATCGCTCAATCAAGCGATACTCCCATCTTTACAAGAGCTAGGTTATGATGTCCACTATATTGGCTCAGACGAGGGCATTGAAAAAGAATTAATAGGCGAGGCGTTTCCAAGTGTTCCGTTTTACGGTATTTCAAGTGGAAAATTGCGTCGTTATTTTTCAATGAAAAATTTTACAGATCCTTTTAAAGTGCTTGCTGGAATTATGCAGGCTTTTCGTATTATCAAAAAAGTGAAGCCCCAAGTAATTTTTTCAAAGGGTGGCTTTGTTTCTGTACCCGTTGTCATGGCTGCCAAACTTGCTGGTGTTCCTGTAGTCATTCATGAATCAGATGTTACACCTGGCTTGGCCAATAAAATTGCGCTACCATTTGCATCACACATCTTTACGATTTTTGAAGAAACATTACAGCACTTACCGAAAGAAAAGGCAACATGCACAGGCTCCATTATTCGCCAAGAGTTATTCATGGGAGATCGAGCAAAAGGGTTATCATTATGTGGCTTTACAACATTAAAACCTGTTCTTCTTGTGATGGGAGGGAGTCTAGGCTCAGTTGTCTTGAACGACGCGCTTCGTCAAAATTTACCGGATCTTGTAAAACAGTTTCAGATCATTCATTTATGTGGTAAAGGAAATTACGACGAATCATTAGAATCTACGCCAGGTTACAAGCAGTTTGAATATGTAACAACAGAATTACCGGATTTATTACATGCGGCAAACTTTATCGTCTCACGTGCTGGTTCTAATTCGATTTTTGAATTTTTAGCACTTCACAAGCCGATGTTATTAGTGCCATTATCTGCACAAAAAAGTCGTGGTGACCAAATATTAAATGCCAACTTATTTAAAAGACAGGGTTACGCGGAAGTATTACAAGAGGAAGAGTTAACAAAGGAATCCTTTAAAAAATCGGTTCATGTGTTAACGGAGCGAAAAGCAGAAATGGTTGCAATTATGGAGAAAACACAAAGACCGAAGACGCCAGAAGAAATGGCGAAATTGATTTTACAATATAAAAAGTAAGTAGGTTTAGTAGTCAGTGCCTATTGCAATACTGCAATTATATGGAGCAAAAACATAAAAAAAGCTATGTGCCTGTCATTAAGACAGAACACATAGCTTTTTTTTATGAAAATTCAAAGTAGATTACATCGCTTGTTCTTCGCCTTCTGCCATTTGATTGGCTGTTGTAAGATAGAACAAGTCTTTTGGAATTGTATATAAATTAAATTGCGCCTCGCCGCTGTTAACCTGTGTTAATAATGTTGGGTGACTTTCATTCGCACTCATAACATAGGGTAGCTTTAAAGCTGCACGCTGTGATTTTATATTTTCAACACGAATACGGAGAAATACCGTATGGAAGTTATAGTCAAAAAAAAGTTCATTCAAAAAAAGCATTTTCGCTTTTTGGTTATAACCTTGCCCTTGATAAGGGAGTCCAATCCACGTTCCTAAAAAGCCTGCACCATCCTCCACATCATGAATGCTAATGGTGCCGATTGGTTGACCCCAATCATCAGTAATTGTCCTTGAAATAGCGAGTCCCTTTGATTCTTCTTCAATCAGTTGTTTTGTCATAAACCAATACTCATCAGCTGATGTGGCTTTTTGACGGACAAAAGGGAAAACAGAAGGGTGTGATAATAGCTCATAAAGCTCTGTACATTCATGTAGGTCTCGATGTTTAAGCATACGAAACGCCTCCTTTACTAGGGTAGTTAAAACAATTCCTTTAAAACATAAAGAAGAAAACTAAAATTCGTACTGGAATTAAAACCCAAAGAACTAGACGTTAAAACTATGATATCCATAATCTCCCGCTGTCTTACTGATTTTTCGACCATACCGAAAAAAGGCTAGTTTTTTTAATATAATATAACAATCATACTGCTTTATGCAATCATTTTCCTCGCTGGAACATAAAATAAGTTTTCCGGGCAGTAATTTCTGAAAAATAAATAATTGTATAGATAGGTAAAAATTGTTTATTAAAAAATTTTGGGAAGCATTAAGTCTAAAATATCAATTTTTTGAGTAGGAATATTTAAAAAGTGTTTCTTTAGGATTACGTTATTTCATCTAAAGAGGTAAAATATCAAAAAATAGCCTTAAAAGGATAAAATTTTTCCAATTCGAGAAGGGTGACTCTTTTAAATTATGTTATAATAGTAGTATTGATTTTTTTTGTATATACAAAAGCTATATAAAAATTCTATATTAATATTAACGACTTATGGGGGGACAGCATGGAATATCTTTTAAGCGAAGATTTATTTAATGATTTGTTTATTGGCAAAGATTTTGTCTTTTTAATGAAAAAAGTGGGAGACGATTATCAATATATTCGCTTAAATAAAGCAGCTCGAACTTTGTTATCACATGAGGCGATTGGGAAAATGCTTTCTACCGTTACCTCAAGTCGAAAAATTTTTTCTATAATTCAAGAAAACTACAATCAAGCAATTACGAAGCATAGTCAAGTTGATTATGTGGATTATGCCTATTATAAATCTGAAGTTCGTAAATATGAGACATCTGTTCGACCGTTTAAACATAATAATGAAGACTATATTTTAGCCATAACAAAAGAAATTCTCTATGATCGTAGTATCGAAGATAAGTTTTTATTTCTGCGCTCAATGTTTGATCATGCTTTTTTTTCTACGGTCATCTTGTCAGCTGAAGGAGCTATTTATGAGGTGAACTCAAGCTTCACGGAAGACTTTAAATTAGATACTGAAACAGTCAAACAACAATTATTCGTCGATTTGCCAATTGTTCCTAAAGATGAAGTAGGGAACATCCAGTGCTATTTACAAAGAGCAGCTATGGGCGAAAATATTGGCGAAAAACTCATTAAGCTTCATACACTGGATAAAAAAGAGCGCATGTATTTAGTTTCACTATCTCCGGTTATGCAAAGGGATAATTCTTTTGCTATTTTTCTTCTCATGCAGGATTGCACACAATTCGCTGAACAAAAAGCAGAGTTACGCTCAAAATCTCATGGTTTAGAGGTTTTTAAAGCTGCTCTAAATTCAGCAGCTGCCATTGCTGTTTTGGATAGTAATGCTAAAATTCTAGAAGTTAATGATTTGTTTTTAAATGCGACTGGTTTCAATGCTGAAGAGCTAATAGGTCAACCTTCTAAATTAATAGAGCCTCATAACAATACAGAGGACTTTTTACAATTAATTAGTAAAACACTTAAAGCGGGGGATATTTGGCGAGGCGAGCTATGCTACCGTACAAAATTCCATGCTGATTTTTGGGTAGAAGCATCTATAGTTCCATTAAATAATGAATTCGGGGAGACAGAACAATATTTATCCATTAACTATGATATTACGGACAAGAAAAGAATGTTAACGGAATTAAAAAATATTGAACGCACATTCCGACTTATTACAGAAAATACAAATGATTTGATTGTCATTACAAACGAAGATGGCATCATTATTTATGCCTCACCTTCCTATGAGATTTTCTTAGGCTACGAAAATGTAGAATTACAAGGTCAGTTTTACAGTAACATAGTCGATGAACAAAGTAAGAAGTCTTGGCAAACATTTCTAAATAATTATTCGGGCCAAACTGAAACGCAGTTTGAGCTACTGCTGAGGGCAAAGGACGGTACGCCTGTTTGGACTGAAGGAAACGTAACAGTTGTTCATGATCCTGAGCGCGAAAAAGTTTCACAAATAATGATGGTATCTCGAGAAATAACTCATCGTAAGGAACGAGAGAATGATTTATTATATTTAGCTTATCACGATACGTTAACACAACTACCAAATCGTCGTTTTTTACAAAAGGAGTTTCCGAAACTATTGGTAGAAGCGCAAGAACGTCATGAGTGTTTAGCTATGCTCTATATCGATGGGGATGACTTTAAGCATGTTAATGATCAGTATGGCCATGACACGGGAGACGACTTTATCCGAAAATTTGGCCAAGTTTTAATTACGGCTGTACGTAACCATGATTTAGTTATACGAATGGGTGGCGATGAATTTATTGTCGTCCTAACAGGTTTAACTCGTAATGATCAGACGAGACAAACACAAATGATGGATATTATTAATCGTATTCGTAATGAACTTAAAAAAGGTTGGACCATCGAAAGTCATCACTTTGCTCCAACTGCTTCCATTGGCATCGCTTATTATCCGGACCACGGTCGCACATTAAATGAATTGCTAGAATTAGCAGATCAAGCTTTATATAAAGCGAAGGAAATAGGAAAAAATAATCTCTATATTACTGACTCCTAAGCAATTATGCCTCGGCATAATTGCCGCTGACGCTTCGCTTTCGCTACCAAAACATCTGCTGAAAGAAGTTAAAAAAGTCTGTACAAACAAGTAGTTACTTGTGGTACAGACTTTTTGTTTGATGTTATGCTATAACAGTATTAAAGAGGAAACCCCTCATAGTTATTTTAGAATAGAAGGTGAAGAAATGCTTAAAAAAATACTTTTAGTGGAAGATGAGAAGCATATTGCTCGTTTTGTGGAGCTAGAATTAAAGCATGAGGGTTACGATGTAATCGTCGCTTTTGAAGGACGAGAAGGACTTGAGCTAGCTTCAACTGAAAATTTTGATGTGTTGCTATTAGATGTTATGCTTCCAGGAATAAATGGAATTGAAATTTGTCGTCGAATACGCACGCAGTCAAAGGTACCCATTATATTGTTAACGGCTCGAGATGCTGTAATGGATCGTGTAGCTGGCTTAGATGCTGGCGCAGATGACTACATAGTAAAACCGTTCGCTATTGAGGAACTATTAGCTAGAATTCGTACAATAATACGTCGGGTGACACCTGATGAAAAAATTGGGGGTTCATTACATTTTCGTGATATCGAAATGGATATAGCGGCCTATGAAGTATTTGTTCAAGGGAAAAAGCTTGATTTAACGAAAACAGAATATGATTTACTTAAATTATTGATAGAGCATAAAAATAAAGTTTGTACACGAGAGCTAATTTTAACCTCTGTTTGGGGGTATGATACGGATATAGAGACAAATGTCGTAGATGTATATATTCGGCATTTGCGAAATAAACTACCGGGTGATATGAATGCCTATATTGAAACCGTTCGTGGTGTGGGGTATGTGATGCGCGAATGAAAAAATTAAGAGATTATTTAGTCAATCAATCGTTACAAAGAAAATGGATGCTCACATCTAGTGCTGTTATATTTTTTAGCTATACGATTATTTGTATTGTCGTTTATATTTCATTGCATACATGGCTAATAAATGATGAACAAAGTAAGATTAAACTAACTAGGGCTGATTTGATTTCCTTTTTAGAGTCACAAGGACCCAATCTTACTGTGCAGCAAATTCAAGAAAACACGGGTCTATTAAAAACCATTGTGGATCGAGATCAAACCGTCAGAATGTTTAATGTAGATGGTATTGAGATTTTAAGCATTAATAATACTTCGCAGGCTGCGCCCTTAACTGCGTTGAATGAAGTGGTAGAAATGACAATTGATAAAAAGGATGCCTTTGTTATTAATGAACCGATTCAGCTCGGCTTCTTCAAAGGGTATATTCAAGTTGTTCATCCATTATCTAAGTTTCAGTCGTTAATGCATTATTTATTAACTGCCATGCTCATAGCGGGGGTGGGAGGATTGGTGTTATCAGCTTCAATTGGCTATTATCTAGCCAATTATTTGATGAAGCCATTGCATGCGTTACGTGCATCCATGAAAACCGTTATGGATAAAGGATTTAATGAACCAATTCAATTAACTTACACGTCTCATGATGAGATTGGCGATCTATTGAAAATGTACAATGCGATGATGAACGAATTGCAAATTTCATTTACAAAGCAGCAACAATTTGTTGCGGATGCTTCTCATGAGCTGCGGACGCCTATCCAGGCAATTGAAGGACATCTATCCCTTTTGAAAAGATGGGGGAAGGATGATCCAGAAATTTTAGAGGAATCTATTGAAACTTCATTAACTGAAATTGCACGAATGCGTAAAATGATCGAAGAATTACTAGAACTTGCACGTCGTGAAGAAAAGGACATCAAAAGTGAGGCTGATGCAGTATCTGTTATAGAAGCGGTTATAGAGGACACAAGACTCCTTCATCCGGATGCTCGAATATCGCTGTCGAAAGATGAAGAAATAGGGCGATTATATATAACAGAAAATGCACTTAGCCAAATTGTTCGTAATATAATAGAAAATGCAATTCGTTATTGTGAAAAAATTCCTGAGATTCAAATTTCACTATCTGTCTTAGAACAGGAAGTGTCAGTAAAAATAGAAGATAATGGTATTGGTATAGAGGAAGAAAACATTCCATACATTTTCGATCGCTTTTATCGAGTTGATGAGGCAAGAAATCGTCAAATAGGCGGTACAGGCTTAGGGCTTAGTATTACAAAAATGTTACTTGAAAAGTACAATAGTTCTGTGGAAGTCAAGAGTGATAAAAATGTTGGAACCGTTTTCTTGCTAAAATTCCCGCTGAAATATTGAGAAAAATACATGCTTTATTTAATTATTTCATCCTTTGGGAAAGAAATTGCTTAATTTGCTAAAAAGAGTTGTATTTTTTGTGAAGAGTAGTAAGATTGAGATGGAAAAAACGTTCTTTAAATAATGGATAAGATGTCAAACATCCTTTAAAAGAACGGAAAAATATTATATAATTAATTGTAATTTAATTAATGGAACTGCCGAAAGGCAAAATTTGGAGGTCATTTTTCATGTCGAACAACGTTACAACTGTAAGTTCTCCATGGTCAGCTTTCTCTGGTCCTAACCTAGGATATGTGATGGAGCAATACGACTTATTCTTACAGTCTCCTGAAGAAGTAGAACCGGAGTTAGTATTATTATTCCAACAATTTGGTGCACCAGTAGTAGTAGAAGGTGAAGTAGCTGTAGCTAGTAATGCAGCAGCAGCTCCTGCTGGCGATTACAAGAAAGTGTTAGCAGCTGTGAAATTAGCAGATGCAATCCGTACAAACGGTCATTTAGCGGCAGATATTTATCCTTTGAAAAACCGTGAACTACAAACAGCTCAAATTGAAGAAAGCGCGTTCAACTTAAGCGCTGCAGATTTAGCTGAAATTCCTGCAGCTGTCTTCTTCAAAGATGTGCCAGCAAACGTGAAAAATGGTAAAGATGCAATCGATTACTTAAAATCTGTTTATACAGATAAAGTAGCATTTGAATATAATCACGTAGTAGCAACAGAAGAACGTGATTGGATTCAAGCACAAATTGAAACAGGTTCATTTAAACAATCATTATCTTCTAATGAGAAAAAAGCTTTATTAGATCGTTTAACTCGTGTTGAGAACTTCGAGAAGTTTATTCATAAAACTTTTGTAGGTCAAAAGCGTTTCTCTGGTGAAGGTTTAGATACTCAAATCGTCCTATTCGATGAAATTTTGAAAACAGCTGAAACAAATAGCGTTGAAAATGTACGTATTGGTATGGCCCACCGTGGTCGCTTAAATGTGTTAACACACATTTTAAATAAACCATACGATATGATGTTCTCTGACTTTGCACATGTTTCTAATGAATTATTTATCCCAGAAAACGGTCGCCTTGAAATTACTAAAGGCTGGACTGGTGATGTTAAGTATCACATGGGTGCTTCATATATGCGTGAATCTGGTATGAATGTTAAACTTGCTTACAACCCATCTCACTTAGAAGTTGGAAATCCTGTTGTTTTAGGTACTGCACGTGCAGCACAAGATGACACTTCTAAACCAGGGCAAGCTGTCCATAACCGTACAAAAGGATTAGGTATTCTTGTGCATGGTGACGCTGCGTTCCCAGGTCAAGGGATCGTAACAGAAGTATTAAACTTTGCAAAAACTGAAGGGTTCACTACTGGTGGTACAGTTCACATCATTGCTAATAACATGATTGGATTTACAACTGAACTACAAGACTCTCGTTCATCTGTTTACTCTTCTGACCCTGCAAAAGGTTATGAAGTACCAGTTGTGCATGTAAATGCAGATAGCCCTGAGTCTGTAACTTTAGTAGGTCGTTTCGCAGCTAGCTACCGTCAAAAATTCGGTAAAGATATCATCGTTGACCTTATCGGTTACCGTCGTCATGGTCACAATGAAACGGATGATCCAACTGTAACAAACCCTGAAACATATAAATTAGTTTCTAAACATGAGCCAGTTCGTGCTTTATACGGCGCTCAATTAGCAGCTGAGGGTGTAGTTTCTGCTGATGAAGTTGCAGCATTAGATAAAGCTATCTATGCAGAAATGCAAGCAGCTTATGATCATGTAAAAGAAATGGCAGATAAAGATGAACACAAACATTTAGAAATGCCAGAAGAATTAAAAGTAGAATTCCCACAAATTGATACAGCAGTTGGTGCGGAACGTCTAGGAAAAATTAATGAAGAGCTTTTAGTGTTTGAAGAAAACTTTGAACCACAGAAAAAACTTGGCAAAATTTTAGAAAAACGCCGTGATGCATTTGCTTCTGCAAAAATCGACTGGGGTCATGCAGAAACTTTAGCTTATGCAACAATTATTCAAGATGGCACACCAGTACGTTTTACAGGTCAAGATGCACAACGTGGTACGTTCTCTCAACGTCACTTAGTGTTACATGACAAAAACAATGGTAATTTATTCACGCCACTTCACCATATTTCAGGTGCAAATGCATCATTTTCAGTACACAACTCTCCACTTACAGAAGCTGGGGTAGTGGGCTTTGAATATGGTTACAATTTAGAAAATGGCCATGTATTATCAGTTTGGGAAGCTCAATTTGGTGACTTTGCTAACATGGCACAAGTTATGTTTGATAACTTTATTTCAGGTGCACGTGCTAAATGGGGTCAAAAATCTGGTCTAGTTATTCTTTTACCACATGGTTATGAAGGTCAAGGTCCAGAACACTCTTCAAGCCGTATGGAACGTTACTTACAAATGTCAGCTGAAAATAACTGGTTCGTAGCAAACTGCTCAAACGCAGGTAACTACTACCACTTATTACGTCGTCAAGCAGCATTATTAGGTACAGAAGGCGTTCGCCCACTTGTAGTTGTATCACCTAAGTACTTACTTCGTCACCCATTAGCTGCAGCAAATGCTGATCAATTAGCAAATGGCTCATTCCAAGAAGTAATTGAACAACCAGGTCTAGGTTCAAAAACTGAAGCTGTAGAACGCATTGTATTAGGTTCAGGTAAAGTAATGATCGACATTGCAGACCGTATTAAAGATGGTGAAGGCTTCGATCACCTACACATTGCTCGTGTAGAACAACTTTACCCATTCCCAAAAGAGCAAGTTGCTGGTATTATTGCAAAGTATCCTAATGTTAAAGAAATCGTTTGGGTACAAGAAGAACCTAAAAACCAAGGTTCTTGGAATTATGCATTAGAAACATTACACGACCTTTCAGAAGGTAAAAAGCTACGTTATGTAGGCCGTCCTGCAATGAGCTCGACTTCTGAAGGTGATGCAGATTCTCATAAAGCAGCTCAAGCCGCACTTGTAGAAGAAGCAGTTGCTGAGCCTGTAAAGGTTAAATAATCACATATTAAATTTTTGAGAGCCGGGCTACTTGCTGAGGCAGTAGCCCTTTTATGTGCATAATGCACGTTAATTAAAGGAGGAAATGAAAGTGGCTGAAATTAAAGTCCCTGAATTAGCAGAATCGATTACAGAAGGTAGTATCGCACAATGGGTAAAAAAAGTGGGCGATCGCGTTGAAAAAGGTGAATTCATCGTTGAACTTGAAACAGACAAAGTAAACGCTGAAATCATTTCTGAAGAAGCGGGAGTTTTAACTCAAATTTTAGCTGAAGAAGGCGATACTGTACTTGTTGGTCAAGTAATCGCAGTAGTAGAAGCTGGCGAAGGTGCAGCACCTGCTCCAGCGGCACCAGTTGCAGCAGCACCACCACAAGCGGCACCTGCTCCAGTTGCAGCAGCTCCAGTTGTAGAAGAAACTACTGGTGAGCGTGTAATCGCATCTCCAGCAGCTCGTAAACTTGCTCGTGAAAAAGGTATTGACCTTGCTGCTGTATCTCCAGTAGATCCACAAGGCCGTGTACGTGTACAAGACGTGGCAGCTCATGGTACAGCTCCAGTAGCAGCTCCAGTAGCAGCTCCAGTAGCAGCAGCACCTAAAGCAGTTGTAGCTGTAGATGATTCACGTGTAACAATTGAAAAAATGAGCCGTCGTCGCCAAACAATTGCAAAACGCTTACTTGAAGTAAAACAATCTACAGCAATGTTAACTACATTCAACGAAGTAGATATGACAAACGTTATGGCTTTACGCTCTCGTAAAAAAGACCAATTCTTCGAGTCAACTGGCTCTAAACTTGGTTTCATGTCATTCTTCACAAAAGCTGTAGTTGCAGCGCTTAAAAAATACCCATATGTGAACGCACAAATCAATGGTGATGAAATTCACTTAAACAACTTCTTTGATATCGGTGTAGCTGTATCAACAGAAGAAGGTTTAGTAGTACCGGTTGTACGTGACGCTGACCGCAAAAACTTTGCTGAAATTGAAGATTCAATTGCAGACCTAGCTAAAAAAGCACGCGACAAAAAATTAGGTTTATCTGATCTTCAAGGTGGCTCATTCACAATTACAAATGGTGGTGTATTCGGTTCATTAATGTCTACACCTATCATGAATGGTACACAAGCTGGTATTCTTGGTATGCATACTATCAAAAAACGTCCAGTTGAAGTGAATGGTGAAGTAGAAATTCGCCCAATGATGTACTTAGCTCTTTCTTATGACCACCGTATTATCGATGGTAAAGATTCTGTAGGCTTCCTTAAAACTGTTAAAGAACTACTTGAAAACCCAGAAGATTTATTATTAAATTCTTAATTCCTGAGTTTATTAAAACCTTGCAAACATTGTTTTGCAGGGTTTTTTTCTTTTTATGGAGCAACTCTTAAGAAAGCGACGGAAAGAGAACGAAGCGATGGATAGAAGAGCTAAAGTGACGGAAAAAGTATTCGTAGCGACGGATAGAAGTGCAGAATCGACGGAAAGATGAGCCAGAGCGACGGAAAGAAAACCAAGCGACTGAAAGAAGAGCCAAAATGACAGATAAAGTATTCATAGCGACGGATAGAAGAGCTGAATCGACGGATAGAAAAGCCAAAGCGACGGAAAGAGAACGAAGCGATGGATAGAAGAGCTAAAGTGACGGAAAAAGTATTCATAGCGACGGATAGAAGAACCAAGGTGACGGAAAGAAAAGCCAGAGCGACGGAAAGAAAACGAAGCGATGGATAGAAGAGCTAAAGTGACGGATAAAGCATTCATAGCGACGGAAAGAAAAGCTGAATCGACGGAAAGAAAAGCCAGAGCGACGGTAAGAAAACGAATCGATGGATAGAAGAGCTAAAGTGACGGATAAAGTACTCGTAGCGACGGATAGAAAAGCTGAATCGACGGAAAGAAAACGAATCGACGGATAGAAGAGCTAAAGTGACGGAAAAAGTATTCGTAGCGATACGGATTTTCTAAAGAATCGGCTTTTCATTTACATTATTATAACTGCATCCAAGTATATAAATTGGGTAAAGTTCGTATAAAGAAGCATAGGCGACTTTACGGATTCTTTCGGCAAAGCGGCAGTCTTAATCATTTTCAACTTTGCAAAAGTGTATATAAGGCATAAAAAGGATAAAAAACCCTAATATTGTAATTAGTCAGAAAAGTAATAAAATTATCTTGACGAACACATTAGCTTTATAGTAGTATCTTAATATCAATTAAATATACAAACCTCACATTTATCCTATTGTGAGGTAGAGGCGCGGTATTTATTAGTTCATTGTTGAGTATAAGCAAGCGAAGACGCAATGGAGAAGGAACTATCGCCGAAGTATAAAAGGAGCTCGTACTTTTATGCTGGGTCTGCAGTGAATAAGTGCAGGACTGTCCTAGTAAATTATTTTCCAGATTTACTAGGTTGTGCTATCTCGGAATGATGGAATTATAGTGAGGATTTGGGCAACTGTTAAAAAAGTAAGACCTAAGTTCAGTACTTAGGTCTTTTTTGGTACAGTTGTCTTATTTTTTTATAGAAAAGGGGAATGTTACATGAAAAGAAAATCGTTGGTATTAATGTTGACCGTCATGACTGCAATTTTGCTAGCAGCTTGTGGTGCTGGTGACAAAAAGGATACGACGTCATCTAGTAATGACGGTAACAAGACGAGTACGGAAGAAGGCGGCGGCCAATTCCGTATTGGGATGGAAGCAGGTTATGCTCCGTTTAACTGGACACAGCAGGGTGATTCAAATGGCGCAGTAAAAATTGCGGATAATGCAGAATATGCAGGTGGTTATGATGTACAAATGGCGAAAAAGATCGCTGAGGGCTTAGGAAAAGAATTGGTTATCGTAAAATTGGAATGGGATGGCTTAGTACCAGCACTACAATCCAATAAAATCGATGCAATCATTGCTGGTATGTCACCTACAAAAGAGCGTAAGCAAACAGTTGACTTCACTGAAAACTACTATACATCTGATTTTGTTATGGTCATTAAAAAAGGCAGCAAATATGAAAAAGCAACTTCTATCCAAGATTTCTCTGGTGCTAAAATCACATCACAATTAAATACATCTAACTACAATGTCATCGATCAAATCAAAGATGTAAAAAAACAAACTGCAATGGATAACTTCCCAGCAATGCGCGTTGCATTAGAAGCTGGAAAAATTGACGGCTATGTAGCTGAACGTCCAGAAGGTATTTCCGCTGCTGCTGCAAATGATAAGTTCGCGTATGTGAAGTTTGAAAAAGGCTTCGATACAGATATTTCAAATACATCCATTGCAGTTGGTTTACGTAAAGGCGATGCAAATCTTGAAAAAATCAATGAAATCTTAAAAGGTATTTCTGAAGATGATCGCCAAAAAATTATGGAAGAAGCCATTCACCAACAACCAGCAGCACAATAACATGATGGCACGGGCTATCTGCTAGTCCGTGCCATCTCATTACAATTTATAATCTTTCTAAATAATAATAATGTCTGAGCTAAAAGTTTCATAAAATAAAAGAAACAAAGGCTCCAGCCAAAACAGGATACTGTAACGAACAAGCAACACGACGTTGTTAGGAGGAACATCATGAGTTTTGATTGGATTATTTCTATTGTTGAGAACAACTGGCAAATGTTTTTACGAGGTGCGTATTATACATTACTTATTTCTATTAGTAGTACAATTATTGGTGCACTTATCGGATTTTTCATCGGAATTATGCATACCATTAAGGTTCGTAAAAAAGGTGTAAAGTTCTATAGCTTAAAGCTCATTAATTTTATACTAACATGCTATGTCGAATTTTTCCGTGGTACACCAATGATTGTACAAGCAATGGTTGTATTTTTCGGATTAGATATTGCATTTGGCATTGATATGCACTTTATTACGGCAGGTATTTTAGTTGTTTCATTAAACACAGGTGCTTATATGGCTGAAATTGTTCGCGGTGGTATTGTATCCATTGATAAAGGGCAGTACGAGGCCGCATCTGCAATTGGTATGAACCATTTTCAAATTATGCTACATGTTGTATTACCACAAGTTGCGCGAAATATATTGCCTGCAACAGGTAACCAATTAATTATGAATATTAAAGATACAGCAGTATTAAACGTTATCGGGGTTACGGAATTGTTCTTCCAAACAAAATCGATCGCGGGTAATAACTTCCGCTATTTTGAATCCTTCTTTATAGCTTGTGTCCTTTATTTCATCATGACATTCACAGCATCGAGAATCTTACTGTATATTGAAAAACGACTGGACGGACCAGATGCCTACCAAAAAGAACAGAAAGAAGCAGTATAGGGGGACGAACAAGTGACAGTTATTAAAATAGAGCATTTAAGTAAATCATTTGGTCGTAACCAAGTGTTAAAGGATGTAAATTTCCAAGTAGAAAAAGGTGAGGTTGTCTGCTTAATCGGTTCTTCTGGATCAGGTAAATCAACATTACTACGCTGCATTAATTTACTGGAAACACCAAGTGGTGGTCAAATTATTTACAAAGGTGAAAACATTTTAGATGAAAAGCATAATATCCAAGAATACCGTACACATTTAGGTATGGTATTCCAGCAATTTAACTTATTCAACAATCATAATGTGCTAAAAAACTGTACAGTTGGTCAAATGAAAGTATTAAAGCGTTCAAAGGCAGAAGCCGACGAAGTTGCTTTAAAATATTTGCAGATTGTTGGTATGGATAAATACGTCAATGCCAAGCCACGACAACTATCTGGCGGTCAAAAACAGCGTGTAGCGATTGCACGAGCATTGTCAATGAGCCCAGATGTAATGCTGTTTGATGAACCGACGTCAGCACTGGATCCAGAGATGGTCGGTGAAGTGTTGAAGGTAATGCGCCAGCTAGCGGATGCTGGGAATACGATGTTAATTGTTACACATGAAATGGAATTTGCCAAAGAAGTAGCGGATCGCGTCGTATTTATGGATAAAGGTGTAATTGTAGAGGAAGGACCACCATCACAGGTATTAGTAAATCCTCAGAATGAACGGACAAAAGAGTTTTTAAAACGAACATTAAAATAACGTTCGATTACAATAACAAAAAAAAGTGAGTCCAAATTAATGGGCTCACTTATTTTCTAGAATTCCATTCTGCGTATAAAATAAAGCAAATTGCAAATGCAACGGCTAGGATAAAAAACCATTGCGGTACACTACCAAAGCTCATAGTAACACCTCGAAGTAAAAATTTTTATTATGGATATGGTTAAAAAACGATAGTTATGGAGAAAATATGATCTTCTATGGTTTTTTTCTCCACAAAAGTTCAAAAATATTATAAAATAAGCAGTAGACATTAGCTTCGTGCTAGTAAAGAGAGGTAGAGAGATTATGTTACATTTAAAATGGAAAGATGCTCCAACAGTACGCACAGTTACTTGTAAGCATACTAATGCATCAAAATATTTAGTTTCAAACGTATTAACAGTAGGGAAACAATATGATGTGAAAAATGAAACAGAAGAATTCATTTTTATTATCGATAACACTGGTAATATCGGTGGCTACTATAAAGATTATTTCGAATAAAAATCAAAGGGTGGTTCAGATTTTTCTGAGCCACCCTTCTTTGTTGGAAAAAAGGAATCATTCCTTCTTAAAGGTCTTCAAGTCAGCTACATCCTGTAATTGCTGTTTTTCCTGTTCTGTAGCTGTATGAAGGGCGAAGACGTCTTTGATAGCTGTCTTCAGCTCATGTTGTGTTTCTTTGAATTTCGATACTTGCTGTTCAAAGGAAGGACTCGTAAATCGATCATTTGTACGAGATAATCTTTCTTCTAGCTGCGCGTAGTGATGATCCATATGCATAGATAACATCATGGCCAACTGATTTTTCCAAAGCGGAATAAGGGTAACAATTGAAAATTCAATTTTTTCCGCTAACGATTGATTAGACTGCTGAATCATCCGGATTTGTGGCGCAGTTTGTAAGGCAACTTGCTGCGATACTTGTAAGTCATAAATACGTTGATCTAGACGTTCGATTTGAGCGGCAAAATCATTAAGCTGTTGGATAGCTAGTGGCTGTTTCGTTGCTTGTACACTAGTCACTTTTTCAGGAAGCTCAACTTCAATGGCTTGCTGCTTCTTCATTTGTCCGGCTGCAATAGCAGTCGCTAACTCCTCAAAGAATCCTCGATTATGTGAATAAAGTCCTTCTAACATTTCCACATCTCTTATCATTTGAAGCTGTGCACGTTCGAGCTGAACACCAATGCGTTCTACTTGGATACTAATACGTTCAAACTCCGTTAATGTTTGCTTAACAGTTGGCCCAATTTTACCAAACATTTTTTTAAAAAAGGACTGCTTTTTTGGTTCTAATGCGTTAGGGTCCACACGGTCTAACGTTTGCATTAATGAGTCTAACATTTGGCCAATTTTTGTGACGTCTTTTTGTTTTACTTGTGCAAGCATTCGATCAGCAAATTGAGAAAGGGATCGCTGTGAATCCTGCCCTAAAGACAGGACTGACTCGAAGTTTGTTAGATCAAGCTGACTAGCGTATAGAAGTGCACGACTTTGTGCAAGAGGCGATAGCGTATCATACGTCGCCATCGCCTCATTATTTGGAGTTGTTTCTAAATAAGTTTGCACAAGTGGGGAAAGACCTTGTATTGTATTTAGTTGAAATGCGTGATCATTTGCTGTCATTTATCATCGCCTCGCCACTCCAATTGTTCTTTTCGTCTTAAATTGGAACGATTCGCAAATTCGATCTCCATTTGAAGATGGTCAATATCGTTGGAAAGCGCATCCTTTAAATCAATTTGAATCGTATCATTTAAATCTGTAAGTGTTTCTCTTGTTTTCGATAATGTAATTTGGATTTCCTTGTCCTTCACAGGCTGTCTCGATAACATCGTATATTTATCCGTTAATTCGACAGCGGAAGGGAGATGTGCATAAAAAAATTGTTCAACATTATAAAATTTTCGTGGATCTGTTTTAACTACTTTCACGATATTTTTTGAAATACGTGTCATTTCAAGTAATTGCTTAAATGCAGAAACAGAACGTACACGTAAGTAGTTTTGACTTAATGTTTGAATATTTTTATTGGCTGCTGTAAGTTGTGTATCAATATGTTTGTATTCTTCTTTTGTTATACCTGCTATTTGCATGAACTTCTTTTTCTGTCTATATTTCAACAACGCCGTACTCGACGCGTATGTTCCAGCAAATAATAAACCACCAAGGAAGTATCCTGGACTTGCCGCAATTGCTGTGATAGAAACAGTTGTGAGAGAAATTAAGAAGCTAGCGGTATGTCTAGAGAAAAACTGTCCGACACTGAGCATGTTTCTTCCTCCTAGCATTTAAATATGTCTATATTCTTATACGAAATAATCGACATAAAGTTTCAATGAAATAATAATCCTTACATAAATTTTACTGCTATTTGTAAAGTTTCTCAATGATATTACTTAAGAACAAGAAAATCCTTTACTTATTAGAAAGAAAAGGGGACAGACGAATAAGAAATCGAACTAAGTTTCCGGCATTGCTGTTTCATCTATTACTCGGGTAAGTAATAAAAGGCTTATTTGGATTAATCGATTTCATTATATATATTGTATTCAAAATTATAGTAATTCGCGAATTGCTTCACACGTTGTTCGTCAATTTTTTCTCTCTTAATAGGTTAAACATTAGTATTGTTTTTTCGTCTGTTGTTGATTCCTCGACATGAGCGTTAAAATTATTTTATAAAATTAAAAAGCGTATTCGAGATTTTATTCTCAAAATACGCTGAGTAGTGATACTCGTTAATTTTAAGTCATTCATTAGATTGAAAATGTTTTAATTGTTCTGTCGAAAGAGTCGTCCCATCCACCTGCTTGAGGAAGTAGAATTCTTTCGGTAAATTCGTTAAAAAACACACCTATTTTTCAATTACTAAAATAGAGCTATTTTCTATTGGAGGCTCACAGTCTCTAAGAAGATAATTTGTACTTTCATTCGTTTCAGCGGTATCAATTAAAGAGCATGCTGAATGAATGATACTTCCTTGACCAAATTGATCTCTGCGGCTGTCATACGTTGATTTTATTATTTTCCCATCGTACTTAAGTTCATGAAGTATTGGGTCACCTTCTATAGTATATTTAACCACTCTAATACTATCTTCTTTCCCTAGTTGTACATTACGGAAAAAATCTTCAAACCTTTCTAGATTTTTTATTTCACCATGCGTGTCTACAATATCTTCTGGAGTTGAAATGTAAGGTGAAGGTTCATCATTAACATTCATATCAATATCAGTCGAGCTATTTACACGATCGCAACCAGCAATTAAAAGTATAAAAAATAAAACGGTTAGCTTTTTCATGGCTATACACCCCTTCATGTATTTAGTCGTTTGTTCATAAAAAAATGTTCCATACCCGTATCAGTCAAAATAAAAAAGACACCGTTTCAAATAGTAACGTGAATTATAGTGGGGCGGTTAAAATATTTATTGAGCTAAGGTTATGCAATTAGTAAAACATATGTCAACAATAAGAGGAAATCCCTTCCTTTTGTCGAAAAATAGAAGTGAAAGGGGAATAGCTTTATGAAATCGATATTAATTAAAATTAAAGAACAATTCAAAACTAGTTCACCAAAAATCCCTAATAATGCATGTTATTTTTGTAAACGCAAAGCACCAGATTTACGAAATTACAGAAATGAGAAGAACAAAAAAATTAAGGTGTGTTATTTATGTGTTGAATATGCTGAGAGACGAGCTTTTCGTAAATAAAATTTTGCCATTGCCCTTCTGCATTAATTGTGGAAGGCTTTTTTATTCAATGAAGGAAGAAATGTAATGGGAAAATAAAAGCACGTTATTAGAATTAACTTTTAGTGCATATGAATTGGATGGTTTGGACATGGTCGAAACCGCTGAATTTGTCTTAAGAGTTGAAAAATATTACCATATATTCTATTGTTTTTTATATACCTAAAAGGTAATTACAGGAATAATAGGGGGATGAATTATGAGTCAAGTTTGTGTGATCAGCATCTATGTACCTAACATTGAAAAAGCAATTGATTTCTATACGACTGTTTTAGGTTTTGAGGTAAACAAACAATACGGACCCAAAATCGTGACACTTGTTCACGGAGATTTACCTTTAGTTTTAGAAGAAGCGAAAAACTCTAAATCCATTCCAAAAGATACTTTAGGTGTGGTTTTAGCTTTAAAGACAGAGGACATTCATCAAACAGTCAATAAGTTAAAATATCATAATGTTGAGTTCATTACAGATGAGCCGGTGGATTGTCCTCCTGGAAAAGTTATTAGCTTCAGAGATCCTTTCGGGAATGTCTTAGAGTATTTACAATTTATTTAGATAATATATAGATTAAAATATTTCAGGAAGTCACATCTAACAAGGTGTGGCTTTTTAACAGTGTTTTATGTAGCGAAAGAAAATCAAGGCAATCGGAAAGGAGCTAATAAAGGATGTTAGCCTAAATCATCACATCCATGCGATAACGGCAAACTGACCTGCATCGTGTTGGCCTAATCATAAAGCCAATCCCGTACAACATTGTTTATCTGCGCGAAAGCTAAGGGTCAGTGGCAAATGTTTTCTGTGCGAAAGCGAAGCGTCAGCGGCAATTTTGCCTAGGTATAATTGATTTTCATTTGAATGAAAAATAACATTGTTAAATATGTTAAACAACTTTATAATAGTGTTAATTAAATCCAATTGTTAAAATTTTTTCATGTCCTAAGGTGTTTTTCAATTTCTCACGTAACAAAGATTGCGCCATAAAGATGACTTCATAGGTAAAAAGGGAGAGTCTACCATATGCAAAAAAACACAAACAATAAGATTGAGCTCATTGATACTAAAATAATGTTAGAGAAATACAAGGAAGAAATAGAATTAATTCAAAAATCATTAAAACAACTTGAGTTGGAAATTAGTAATTTGCAAAGTGAAGGTTTAGTTGAAATAGAAAAGTTGACAAACGACTTAAGTAAGTTACAGTTACTTTCAACGAGTATAAAATTTAAAGCTAAATGTCTTACCTGTAATAACAGTAAAACCATAGAGACATTAACGACTAAATAGAATATTGATATCAAGTCACATTTAATTTGTTGTGGCTTTTTATTACGCTTTATATTTCTGGTGATGACATTTCGTTCCATGTATTCTATGATTAGTGTGGAAGGTGGTGCCAAAAATGAGAGGAAATTTAGAACAGATTACAATCAGTTTTTGTGAACAAAACGGAGATGTAATTATGACGTATGACATCAACAACTCTCTATCAGCTCTGATTCCGAACGTTGGTGATGTAGTTAATATTGATGATAATTACAGGGCAGTAAGTGAAAGAGCTTTTACTTACAGTCCAAGAAGTATTACAGTTACAATCTATTTAGAAGAATTATAATCAGGACTTCAAGGTCACACTCATTATGGTTGTGGCTTTTTTTATGCAGGTAACTATAAATTACTGGCGGAGCGAAGCAATACCTGCGAAAGCAAGGTAAATACCCGCGGAGCGAAGCAAGGCGAATACTCGCGGAAGTAAGGTAAAAACTCGCGGAAGCAGAGCGAATACTCGCGGAGCAAAGCAATACTCGCGGAAGCAGAGCGAAAACCCGCGAAAGCAAGGTGAATACTCGCGGAAGCAAGGCGAATACCCGCGAAAGCAAGGCAAATACTCGCGGAAGCAAGGCGAATACTCGCGGAAGCAAAGCAAATACCCGCGGATCCAAACGAATAACATCCTTAGTCACATCTAACAAGGTGTGGCTTTTTATTGTGCAGACAAAGTCCAACGGAGGATATATTGAGTGGATTTTGCGAGTAGAATTATGAGTAGTAGGGAACAAAAGCATAGGGAACGACTGGTCGTTTTATAACGGTTAAATTAGTAGATCTAAAATAGATAATTTGCTAGAATGGCGAATGTGACTAAAATAGAAATAATAGTTATAATATGGAATCTGTTTTCATTTCTCCCGAGTATAAGAAAACCTATGTGAAAGAAGTCGGACAAAATTAATTATTACTGTAAATGTCAAAATAACAATATACATTTTTGCTCATCCAAGCATGTACGTTTTCGATTACTTTTCTATTTAAGTGTGTGAATAATTGCAACTTCGCACGGAGAGTGTACTCGCATGATTCGATTGACTGAACTCATCTATATTAAGGGCTGGTTAACCGGTCAAAGCAATCCATGCTCGCCATGATGGGTGAACACCTTTTTTAATAAAAATAGCGCATTATGAAATACCACCTGTTATTAATCAATACGGAAGTGTCCTACATGCGCCAATGATTGCATACAGTGTTTGGAAGTATACATTTGAAAGGATGTGAGGGCAAATGAAAGTAACGGTTAAAGAATGGCGTGTAATGTCTGATCACAACAAACAATTACTTTTAAATGCGGTAGCAACTAAATAAAACATAGATGAAAAGAGGAATGAGAACATGCTGCAACAAACACAACACGTACTTAGAAAAAGTAGTGCTAGAAAGTAATAACAATGTTGATAGTTTATCTGCACAAATAGTTCAATGAATAGTTGTCCAATAGGCAACGACTCATTCATTTAATAGATAAAAATAATGAAATCACTCATAAAAGTTGGCATAAGAACAGTGGAATGGTGTGAGCAGCCACTTTAGAAATTCAAGATACATTAAAATTATTTGCATTTGCTACGGAAGGGTATTCCCAATCCAAATTAATAAAATATAATTTTTCCCCCAGCAACGTCATTTTAGATAAACCGTATTCATTCAATGTTAAAAATAGACGAAAAGCTTGATAAACTTTAGTATTACAACAATACAAAAAAAGAGGAGCCAGACTAAACAATGTCTGACTCCATGCGTGTATAACCTTTTAAATCATCAAAAAGCTCTAAAGTAAATGAATTGGAATCTGCTTGAGGGCTAACACCCTTTTGAACGAATACTAAGAATTCATCTATCGCTTTTTTTGATCCTTCTACTTCAACCTCAATTTGATCTTGATTATTTAGTTGACAGTATCCTTTTAATCCTAGCTCAATCGCTTTCTGTTTAATGAAAAAACGATAGCCAGTCCCGTAAACATCACCGAAAAATTTAATTAGCGCTCGCTTGTTCAAGCTAACACCTCCTACTAGTTAAGAGGGGAAAACCCCCTTGGTGCTTAGTGCATTACACGTTCTTTTTCTAAATATGCAATTAGATTATTGATAAAATAGAGAACTTGCTTAGAAGCTTGATCTACTTCTTTTAAATGAACTTCTGCCTGCTGAATATTCCCAGCCTTATAAGCCACCGCTGCTAACTTCGCCGATTCATGAACACGTAAATGATAGGCGTCTAATTCACGGTACTCCTGTAAGTGTCCGAAACGTTCTACGGTGCGAGCAGATGTATACCATTTACCAAGACGGCAGTCTGTATGTGAAGAAACATCACTTGGTTCGACATTTTCAAGACCGAGGAACATATTATAAATTCGCCATTTCCATAAAATATGATCGGCCTTTGATAATTGTAAAAGTGCAATGGACGAAAGCTGAACATTATTATTCTCAATAATATCATTGCGGAAACGATTAATTTCTTTCCCTAATGAATGAATATCACTAGATGTGTTATGACTATATTCGCGAATGTCATCTTGAAGGTTAGAAATCTCAATCATTCTTGCTGATACTTCATCAATAGCTGCAGCCTGTTCCTGTGATATCGCAGCTGTATTTGTGACATCCAGATTAATACCTTCAATGGCACTAACTATCGCATTTAATAATGGTAACGATTCTTTAGCCTCTACAGTTGCATCTTTAATAATTTCAGTCGTTTCTGTTATTGAGTTTGACACATCGTTTGAATAGCTCTTTAAATGATGTACATTTGCAGTTACTTCACTTAGCGCTGATACCGTTCCTTCAGCAAGCTTTCGAACTTCCTGCGCAACTACGGCGAAGCCTTTACCATGTTCACCTGCTCGTGCAGCCTCAATAGAAGCGTTCAAAGCAAGTAAATTCGTTTGATCGGCAATTTGGTTTATTAACGTTACAACATTTTCAATATCATTTACCCGCTTTTGTAATTCTGAAAAGGATTCAACAATTGATGTAAATGTTTCTTCTGTTTTAAAGATTTCAGAAAGGGCATGCTCAATTGCATTTTTTCCTTGTACAGCATGATCAACAGATTCAGTTGTTTTTTCAGAAATACGAGAAGACATTCGAGCAACCTCGTTAATAGAAGCGGCAATTTCTTCAGTTGCTGCGGTAGAAGACTGGATTTCTTCGTTTTGTTTATCTAAGCTAAATACTAAATCTTTCATATACATGATTTTTGCGTTGACATCCATTAAAGAGGAAATTTCAGCGACAACATTTTCAATAGTACGTTCTGTTAACACTTCGATGAGTAATTCCTGGTCAACGTTAACAGCTGATTGGAAAGATTTCATATATTCAAATGCCTTATTAGGTTTTAAACCAAAATTATGTAAAATGTATGTAGTAATATAAAATGCAAATTGATTGAAGACGACGATTAACTTACCCGGCTCATATTGATTCTTTCTGAACAAATTGAAAAATTTAACGGTTTCATCCACATATTCATCATCACGAGTAGCTAGGAAAAATTGAGTTAAGTATCGATTAATATTTTCTTCACTAATCGTTAGCTGAGAGGAAAGAGAGATTTCTCTTAAATAGTTATTAAAAATTGCATTCATCGACGGCGTGATATCTTTTAATTTATTGTAGAGAGTTTTTAAATTCTCTTCATCTTGAGTATTGAAATGGTTAAATGCTAGTGTTTTATTAAAACGACCTGTAGCATTTAAATTTGTACCACGCTTTAATAATTCATCGAGTTCGGCCTTAGGTCGAATACTTGAAAACATAAAAAAAATACCTCCAAAAATTATGAATAATAAGGTAATAGTACCATAAGACAGAGTGTTTTAATAGACATTTCAAATGTGTTTGCTAAAATGAAAATATCTTATTACAGCAGGGAATGTGGCAAATATGTATACAATCATTTACATGAAAGCTGATTATGAGCCTTGGTGGAAGTTTGAAGGCTGGGAGGCTTTTATTCAAACAAATGAAACATTTGAATCGGAGGAGCAATTTGAGGAAGCCTTACAAAGAAAACTAAAGCACTTCCGTTTAACATATGACAATGAGGCAACGAAAGAAGATGGGTTTTGGGCATTCTGGTCAGAGGATGAAAGTGTTTTTTGCGAAGCCTGTGATGATGATGTACAAATTTATCACGGTATTATCGCTTTGAGATCTGAGTCATAGAAATAAAATTTTGACATTTTAAAAAAAATATTTTTTCTTTATTTGACAAAATTATGAATGGCGGTTATACTTAGGTTAACAATTTAATTGCTTCACCGGTAACATGAATTCACATATTACAAAAAGTGATCGCGTTAGTTCGGTACTCTTTGTAATATGTGAATTTTTTTCATTCGCTGAAGAAATTACATATTGTTCACTTTTATTTTTTGGAGGTTTTCTTAAATGAAACAAGGTACAGTAAAATGGTTTAACTCAGAAAAAGGTTTTGGATTCATCGAAGTAGAAGGCGAAAACGACGTATTCGTACACTTCTCAGCTATCGGTGGCGAAGGTTTCAAAACTCTTGACGAAGGTCAAAAAGTGGAATTCGAAGTTGTAGATGGCAACCGCGGACCACAAGCTGCTAACGTAACTAAACTTTAATTCTCAGTAATTAAAATTACTTTCGTTAAATTAAGGCATCCTATTGATATAGGATGCCTTTTTTTTATGCTTCGAACATTTGAGAGTTACAACATATGATTAATAGTGACTTGGTATATGAAAGAGTGTAGATCCTACCATTCATGCAGATCAAAAATCAAGTTTCTCAATTCTGTACAAATAAAAAAATAATTTTATTATGTAAACAAAAGTAAGAGCTCGTCTCATTCATGAGGACAAGCATCTTTTAGGGGAATTATTTACTTAATATGCGTTGAAGCACTTCAACAGGTATAAACAAACCGACACGACCATATGGATCATTTTTCGCCGTTGCAAAAACGATTCCGATAACTTCACCAGCAGCATTAATGACAGGACTGCCACTATTTCCCCGATAAACAGGGGCTTTCATCATCATAACAGGCTCCTGCCAATCCTCAAGGTGTGTTGATTCCAGTAAAGTACCTTCATTTGCGATGCCTGTAAACGCTAGTGGATTACCAATGAAATAGACATGCTCATTTTTGCTATAGGTAGGATTTTCAGCGAGTGAGAGGGAAGGTAACTCATCACCCGTTACTTGTAATAATGCTAAATCTACGTCCGGGAAGCTTTGCAGTAACTTGGCACCCATTAAACCTTCCTCAGGGAAAATGACGAATAATGATTGAGCATCTTCTACAACGTGTGCATTGGTTACGATAAGTCCATCTGAAGAAATTGAAAAACCAGTGCCTTTACTAGAACCTGTAGATATCTCTACAACAGCTTTTTTATAGGTTTTTATATCTTCTTGCGTTGATAATCGTGCAGACACCTTCAAAAATTCAAGAGCTGGAATGGAGTATATTTGAAAGATAAGTGCAAATGTATTCAAAAACAACACAAATGCCATACTCCAGACAATCCATTTGACAATTGGTTTTCGTTTTTTAGGCTTTTTACCTTGCAGTTGTTCTTCTTGTGCCAATGCCTTTTGTTGTTCAGCGAGGACAAGCTCAATCAATTCTTCTTCTGTCAATTCTTCATTTGTTGTTGATCTATGTATATCATTCATAAAAACCCTCCTTACCCAAAATGAAAAGCGCCCAAGTAGGACACCTGTAAAGTAATTCTTATTCAATTTTTTAGGGTCGAGGAAATGACGAAAGGTCCTAATCAGTTGTCATCGTTGTATGATTTATACGATAAGGTCAATATTTTAACAAAATATTGCGTTGACGCCATTATCCTCTGAGTGTGTTAGCTGAATAACATCATAATAGACAGTTACTCCAGTAGTGATTGATGTCGTAGTTTAATTATGGTTCATACTTAGACTACTTCAACTATTTGTCTTCATTATACGCGAAGTATATAGGTTATACGAATGTTATGAAAACCAGGTTTCTAGAAAGGTAATCTCTTTGCTAGTTGCATTGACACTTACACGTAAACCGATGGGCATAGCATGCAGGGGATGAGTGTGACAGCAATCAACATCAGCGATAATAGGTATAGTACGTCCATTTAGCTGCTCTAGCAACACATCATAAGGCTTTCTTCCGGTTCCTAAATCATCATATTGTTCATGTTTACCTAAAATAATTGCAGAAGCTTTGTCGAAAATGCCGTGTAGTTTTAACATAGCAAAGTTTTTCTCAACAACCGCAATTGTTTTAGAAGTATCTTCAAGAAGTAAGATATCTCCTTCATTAACGTGAGGGAAGTAAGGTGTTCCAATGAAGCCGTACATCGTATTTATATTTCCACCTATTAAACGACCTTCAGCAATGCCAGGTTGTACGGTAATCCATGAATTATGATGTTGAGTTTTTTCAGTTGTTTTTTCTAACCAGTTTAGCCGGTCATCTGTCCAAATAGGTGGGATTGGCATGGTATAGGGAATTGATAATGAATGTAAAAACAAATCTTTAAAATATTGCTCCGTATAATGGACAAAAGGTGGAAATTCACCAAATGTAGAAGCAACAGAAGGTCCATAAAAGACAGGAACTCCAGTCTTTGCATACATTGCAAGGAGTATAGTGGTCACATCAGACAATCCTATAAGTATTTTTGGATTCTGCTTAAATGCTTCGTAGTCTAGATAGGGCAGCAGACTATTGGCGTTAGTACCACCCATAGTTGGTAAGATCATTTTGATGTGGGGATCACGAAGTAGGGCATTTAGCTCTGCTGCACGTTCTTTCGGTGTACCGGAGCGATAAAAATCTTCTCTTCCAGTTAACGAGCCTTCTTGTATAGTAAAGCCGAGTGCTTGCAGACGTTCCTTGCCTCGTTCATAGCGAGTCTTTGCAATAGTTGTAGCTGGTTTGGAAGGCGAGTAAATGCCAATGGTATCGCCTCTTTTTAATGGGGAAAACATAAAATACCTCTTTCAATTTAAGATAAAAGCTATTATACATGATTTTACAATTTAAAGAGTCGTATACTTGTTTTGACGAAAGAGATGTAAAAAGTAACTGAAATGAATAGTTATAACAGAGCTGAAAATAATAATATTATGTAAACTTTATGCTAGAAACTTGTAAGAGAGTTTAGAATTTAATATGATAGATATGAATTTATGAAATGGGGGCGTTTAAATGTATCGTCATGTAGATGACTTTTTAAATGAGTGGTCAGCATCAGCACAAGGTACTCTTCAAGTATTAAAAGCTATAACAGATGAAAAGCTAGAGCAAAGCATAGTGGAAGGTCATAGCTCACTAGGTTGGTTAGGTTGGCATTTAGTTGGAGCTGCTGGTTATTTCAGTTATTTAGCAGGTTTAAAAGTGCCAATGACTCGACAAGAAGATCCAGTTCCATCTACAGTTGCTGAAATTGTAGCTGCTTATGAAAATGTAGCAAATAGTGTGAAAGAGGAAGCGGCAAAACTATCAAATGAAGACTTGCTGGAGGAAGTAAAAGGCTTCACTGGACCAATAGCTAGAGGTGCATTATTACGTGTAATGGTCGATCATCAAACACATCACCGTGGACAAATGACGGTGCTCCTACGTCAAGCCGGTTTACCAGTACCAGGCGTATTGGGGCCAACAAAGGAAATGCAAAAGTAAACGTAAATAGGCTGGGACAAAACTGTTCAAAACCTTAAGCGCGAGAAATCAATTTTCTCGCGCTTTTTTTTATTTTGCCTTGAAAATATGCTTATGTCTTAAGTGATGCAAATAGTGTCGCTTGAAGGTAGATATCGATATTTTTCGAAAGTTGGGTGATAAATTAAAAAAGTTGGTCAATAAACAATCAAAAGTTCTCGATATATCTTAAAACTGTAGCTAGCTCCTTAAAAATTATTGTCGCTGTCGTTCAGCTCTGGTGCACTTTCGCGACAGAAAAATTTTCTATAAAAAGATATGTTGTAAGAATGAAGAACAATTAAATATAAAGAGAAAATAGGCCAATCTAAATAGGAAATGCCTATTTTTGCTTTGAAATAGAATAGGTAGCTTTTTATAGGCTACTTATTTTTAATTGGATTTCACCTTAGTTAACAAACCATCTAAAAATATTGCAATAAAGCCTTTGCTTTCTTGTAATAAATCAAAATCTTTTCCAAAGACTAACCAGTCATATAATGAACCTCGCATACAACGACTAATGTAAATTACGGTTTGTTGAATATTTATTTGTGCAGATAATTCTCCATCTTTAATAGCCTTTTGTATAAATGAGTTTAAAATTTTATACAATTCTCGTTCAGAATTGGAAAAGAAATTTTCTTCGTTTTCAATTAAGCCACTTTTGTAAACAGAACGCATTAAATCCATTCCTAAATCATCTTTTAAATATTTCATTTGTGCATCAATTAATGAGATGACCTTTTCCTTGAAGCAAAGATTGGCAGGCAGTGTTGCTGTAAATTCCTCGTAAAAGTGATCAATTTCTTTAAATTTTTCTAAGAAAATATCGTATTTAGAAGAGAAATGACCATAAAAAGCACCTTTTGAGCTTTTGCTTTTTTGCACAATTTCATCAACCGTTACTTGATCAAAGCCTTTCGTTTCGAACAATTTAAGTGCTGTTAAATAGATATGTTTTTTCGTTTCTTGAGCCTGCTGTTTTCGTGTCTTTTTCATTTTCTGCATCACCTATTTCCCACGAGATATTCTATTTAACTTTAGCATAATACTCGTTCATGTAATTATATTATTTTCTGAATTGTTAGAAAAAATATTGACAAATAATTGTTTTGCCGATTAATATACAGACTATAGTCTATGAAACAGTTAAAGAGGGGGGATAACATGGATTTAATTGGGAATAGAACATTGCGCTCTGTTTTAAGGGAGAGAATAGAGCAACAACCTGAAAAAAGTTTTATTCGATTTGAGGATAGTAAGGGAAACTATTTTGAAAAAAATTATGGGGATTTTTATCAGGAGGTTATTCGCTTAAGTAATGCACTTCTTAAGCTTGGTATCAAAAAAGGGGATCATGTTGTGTTACATTTACCAAACAATATGGAATTTTTCACAGCATGGTTTGCTTTAGCAGAAATTGGGGGCATTATGGTGCCAACTAACATTTTATCACCAGCAGATGAAATGGAATATATTATTTCTCATTCTGAAGCTGTCCTCATTATTATTGAAGAGGACTATGTCGAAAAGTTTGTCAGTATTAAGTCTAAAACACCGACTATACAAAATATTATTATTACGAGACAACAAAATAGCTCTGAAGGTATCTTATATTTCTCAGAGCTCATTAAAAATGCAAGTGATAACAATGTACATTTCCCAACAGTTTCGTCAGAAGATATTGTGGCATTGCTTTATACATCTGGAACAACATCAAGACCTAAAGGCGTTCAAGTGACACATGCCAATTATATTTACACGGGTGAGTTAATGGCTCGTTCAATAGCTTTAACACCTGAAGATCGAACATTTATTGTCTTACCGCTTTTCCATGGGAATGCCCAATACTATTCAACGATGTCAGCCATCGTGGTAGGGGCAAGCATTGCAGTTACTGAGAAATTTAGTGCTTCACGTTATTTTAAACAAGCAAAGGCATTAGGCGGAACAGTTGGTTCTTTATTTGCTGCTCCTATTCGTATGATTTTAGCAAAAGATTACGAAAAAGAGGCGAAGGATAATCCTTTACGACTTGTCCTTTTTGCACAGACAGTTGCTGAACACCAATTAGTCCAGTTTGAGGAGCAATTTGATGTGAAGTTATTGCAATTGTACGGTTTGACCGAAACAGTGGGGATTCCACTGATAAATCCTCTATTTGGAATACAGAAAAATATGAGCATCGGTAGACCAAGCATTGGTTATGAGGTTCAGCTTGTAGATGAACATGGAATTCCTGTAAATCAAGGGGAGATTGGTCAAATTGCCGTTAAAGGGATACCAGGAAGAACCTTAATGAAAGGCTACTTTAAAAACAAGCAAGCGACAAACGACACTATCAAAGATAACTGGATACTAACTGGAGATAACGCACGAATTGATGAAGATGGTTATTTCTATTTCGTTGATCGAATAAAGGATATGATTAAACGCTCAGGTGAAAATGTGGCAGCGAATGAAGTGGAGAGTGTATTAACAGAGCATCCATTAGTATTTGAAGCAGCCGTCATTGGTGTACCCGATGACATGCGTGATGAAGCTATTAAAGCGTATGTTATTTTACAAGCTGGCGCTACTATAAGTGAAGAGGTATTGATTGCACATTGTCGGGAACGCCTCGCGAAATTTAAAGTGCCAGATAGTATTGAATTTGTGACTGATTTTCCACGTACTCCTGTTGGAAAAATTCAAAAGCATGTTTTACGTAACGCATTTTTAGTTGAAGTGAATGACATAAAAAATTGAATGTAGAGAGAAGGGATTCTATGAAAAATGTGAAGATATTATTAGCAAGTTTAGCAGGATCAGTCATTGAATGGTACGATTTTTATTTGTATGGTACTGCAACGGGATTAGTTTTTACAACGCTTTTTTTCCCTTCGACTAATCCGGCAATCTCGATTTTAATTGCATTTGCTACGTTTGGAGCTGGATATGCAGCTCGTCCAATTGGAAGTTTAATTTTTGGACATATGGGTGATCGTGTCGGAAGGAAAGCCTCGCTTATGCTTACTTTAATAGGAATGGGCGGTAGTTCTTTTTTGATAGGTTTATTACCTACATATGCACAAGTGGGATTACTCGCACCAACGCTTTTAGTAATTTTGCGACTTATTCAAGGGATTGCACTTGGTGGTGAATGGGGAGGTGCCGTGTTACTAGCTACTGAATCGGCTACAAAAGGGGTACGTGGCTTTTTTGGTTCTATTCCACAGCTTGGTGTACCAATCGGTTTAGTTTTAGGAACATTTAGTTTTACACTTATTTCTTCATTAACGACAGAAGCTCAATTTATGGCATGGGGTTGGCGTTTACCATTTCTATTTAGCGCAGTTTTAATAGTACTGGCTATATGGATTCGAAGCGGAATCGAAGAAACACCTGAATTTAAACGTAAAAAAGACAATGGTGAATTAGCTAAATTACCAATTGTCCAAGTCTTCAAATATAACAAAAAAGATATTTTCCGCATTATAGGATTAAAAATAGGGGATGGATTCTTTAATGTGTTTTTAATGTCATTTATTTTAGTGTATGCAACTACGTATATTGGCTACACAAGGGATGTCGCATTGTTTGCACTAACATTAAGCTGTGCAACAATGATTGTAACAATGCCCATTGTTGGATATTTTTCAGATTTTATAGGTCGAAAGAAAATTTATATTGGTGGCCTTATCACAATGTTACTGTTAGCGATTCCATATTTCGTATTGATTCCAATCAATTCAACTTATTTCTTTATGTTGCAAGTCATTTTACTTGGTGTCGTATGGGCAGCCATTTTCGCGACTCAAGGTACGTTTTTCTCTGAATTATTCCCAGCGAATGTTCGCTATACGGGGCTATCCTTTGGCTATCAAATCGCTGCGGCAATCGTCGGATTTGGACCAATGCTATGGACATCTTTAGCAACAGAATACGGGGCATCACCGTATTTATTTGGTGGATTAATGATGGCGGGGCTATTGTTATCACTGCTACTTGCAGTATTTTCACCAGATACACGAATGATCTCTCAATATGAAGAAACTGTCGAGAAGGTACAAGAACATGAACGCATGTCAGATGCTCAAGTGGAAGTAGCAATGACAACTACGTCAAAGTAATAGTTAACATTACAAGTGCGCCTAATAGCTAGACTCATTAATAAAATAACAGGGTTCTCCTTTTTGAATAGGAGAACCCTGTTTTGTTCATTAGTTTAAGCCTTGGCTATCTTTCCACTCTAGGAATTCATCATAAGTTAATAGTTTATCTAAAATTGTGCCGTCTTCACGGATTTCGATCACACGGTTTGCAATTGTTTGGATGAACTGATGGTCATGAGATGTGAAAAGCATCGCACCTTTGAAGCGCATAAGTCCTTCGTTTAGTGCTTGGATTGACTCAAGGTCAAGGTGGTTCGTAGGCTCATCCAGTAAAATAACGTTTGCTGTTGCAAGCATCATTTTTGACAGCATACAACGAACTTTTTCGCCCCCTGATAAAACTGAAGGAGATTTTTTCACTTCTTCACCAGAGAATAGCATACGACCTAGGAATCCGCGTAAGAAGCTTTCAGTTTCATCATCAGGAGAATATTGGCGTAACCATTCCACTAATGATTTCTCTGAACCTTCGAAGTATTTATCGTGATCATTTTCAAAGTAGCTTTGAGAAGTTGTTACGCCCCATTTGAACGTACCAGCATCTGCTTTTCTTTCGTCCATAAGAATATCAAGAAGAGCCGTTTTTGCCATTGGATTACCAAGTAAAATGATTTTATCTTCTTTGTTCATTGAAAAGCGAATATCTTTAAATAGTGTTTCGCCTTCATTGCTTGCTGTAAGGCCATCCACTGTTAACACATCATTACCGATTTCACGTCCAGTTTGGAAGTTGATGAATGGATATTTACGGCTAGAAGGTTTAATGTCGTCAAGCTCGATTTTATCCAGCATTTTTTTACGAGAAGTCGCTTGGCTTGATTTTGAAGCGTTCGCAGAGAAACGAGCAACGAATGCTTGTAGCTCTTTAATCTTTTCTTCTTTCTTCTTGTTTTGGTCTGCCATCATTTTTTGTGCTAATTGGCTAGACTCATACCAGAAGTCATAGTTACCAACATATAATTGGATTTTAGAGAAATCAAGGTCAGCAATATGTGTACATACTTTGTTTAAGAAGTGACGGTCATGGGATACGACAATAACCGTATTTTCAAAGTTAATTAAGAATTCTTCTAACCATTGGATTGCTTTTAAGTCAAGGTGGTTGGTAGGCTCATCTAGTAATAGAACGTCTGGTTTACCAAATAGAGCTTGTGCTAATAATACTTTGACTTTGTCAGAACCTTCAAGGTCAGCCATTAGCATATAGTGAAGCTCGTCGCCAATCCCTAAACCGTTTAATAATGTTGCTGCTTCTGAGTCAGCTTCCCAACCATTTAGGTCAGCGAATTCACCTTCTAATTCAGCAGCACGCATGCCATCCTCATCAGAAAAGTCTTCTTTTGCGTAGATAGCGTCTTTTTCAGCTTTTACTTCCCAAAGACGTTTGTTCCCCATAACAACTGTATCTAATACATTGAATTCATCGTATTCAAAGTGGTTTTGTTTAAGGACAGATAAACGTTCGTCCTTACCCATTGATACGTGACCTTCCTGTGCTTCAATTTCACCAGAAAGAATTTTTAAAAATGTTGATTTACCAGCACCATTTGCCCCGATTAAACCGTAGCAATTTCCCGGTGTGAATTTTATATTTACGTCTTCAAATAGTTTACGATCGCCATAGCGAAGACCTACATTACTTACTTGAATCATGCAAGTTCCTCCTTTTTTCACAATGGCACTAGTATATCATGAAATATGTACCAGAGTCTATAAACATTATTAAATCAACGTTTAACGTTTATGGGTTGTCAGGTGTTTGAGTGGAATAGGGGAGGGGGGATAATGCGATTCGGAAATACGTATCGACAACAAAGTAAGGTTTTAAACGTTTCTAGGGGAAAGAACAGTAAGTAAATGAAATTGATTTATCCCTAATTTATTACCTTTTAATATTTTATTGAAAGGAAGATGCTAAATGTCTAGAAAAATAAAAGAATTGAGAATGGATGATGTTGTTTTTAAGCCTAGCTTACAACCTAAGCAATCAGGAGGTAATACCACCAAACGTAAGCCCGATTCAATCCCAATAGATCAAGCACTTGAAATAGTAAACCGACAAATGCAATTACAAGGGCTAAGACATAAGACTTTGTTGACTTATAACCAGACGATGCAAAAATTTGTAGAGTTTTTAAAAATTGAGACGGTAGATGATATTAATAAAGAAGGATTTATGGATTGGTTAGAATCACTCAGTCATTTAGACAAGACAACTCAACTCAACTCAACTCAAGCTAACAGATTTATGATGAGTTGTACGCATGAACTTCTTGATAAGTTAGAAACTTAAAAGATTATAAAAGAGTATGAAGTGATTAAGTTAGATGAGAAACGTAAGCAACTATTATTTGAGGTGGAAGGATAGAGATATGGATAAAATGGTGGAATATATAAAATTAATTATTACAAAGAAACTATATGGGAAACAATTAGATGCTATTCATGATTACATGAAAGAACTAGAGTTATGGTCAATGTCAGATAAAAGTGGGTTACCAAGTAAACGTGAGGATGTTGATTGGCAGTTGTTTGAACCAAATGTAGTTTAATATTACTTACTAAATTTTATTATAATGACAAACACTTCCTATTAACTTACAATTGTGGGTAGATGGGAGGTGTTATTATGAAAGAAACTAATGAATTCGTATTCTTTTGGGGTAAACAAGATGTATTTTCAAATTTTTATTATTCACCATTCAAGCACCAAAATCAGTTATTCAAATGGAGCGAACAAGCAGTAATGTATCGTAAAGCTAAATTGTTTGGTGCAGAGAAGATTGCTCAACAAATTATCCGTGCACAAACTCCAGACGAATGTAAAAAGTTGGGAAGAAGTCGTCAAATTCCGTTTGATGAGAATATTTGGTCAGAAAATCGGGAGAAGATTTATTACGAAGTGTTGTTAGATAAATTCTCTAGCCCAAAACTCAAATCGATTATTCTTAATACAAAAGATAAAACTATGGTTGAAGCTAGTCCTTACGATAAAATTTGGGGCATCGGAATGGATTGTAATAATCCTAATGCTACAAATCCTTCAAAGTGGAAAGGATTAAACCTTTTAGGTAAAGTACTAGAAAAAGTAAGAGAAGAGCTAAATAAAAGGAATCAATTATAGAAAATACATAACTAAGAAGAAGATTAATTATGGAAAATGGAATTGTTTTTGTACAAAGTGAATTCATGAGAAATGAAAACGTTTATCGTGATGAAGTTTTAGAGAAGGTAAAAGCTGTTTCAATGATTGGTGAGAATTTAGAGGTTACTCTACAAATGGCTGCTGAATATTACGAAGTAAATGTAGAAACAGTTAGATAAGCAGTTAAGCGTAATAGAAATGAGTTTAATGATTACGAAGAACTAAGGTAATAAAGCCACACTCGTAATGAGTTGTGGCTTTTATGCAATATAATTCAATCTAATCGAAAGCTTTCTGATTCTCTTCTGATTCTGTTAAAATCATGCCTAGTCAATAATCCATGTCTGTTTAAAAGTTGTAATGAAGGTAGTGTAGCTAGGTCTGGTACATCTTGTACTAGACCGTTTAACTCCTTTTACACCTTACCTTTCAACAAGGTATAGATTTACACTTACATTAAGATTACAATATTTGTAACTGCGGATGGGAGTGTAAAGTATGTCTAGTGAAAAGAATCCATTTAAAGAATGGATTAAGGAACATGAAAATAAATTATCTTTTATCAAATTTGAGAAAAGGAATTAAAGTTTCTCTTCCCATATCCAAATTGGTTGCTGAAGAACGATGGATGTAAGATTACGGTTGATTCTTTTTGAATTAACTGTCATCTCATTGCTAAGAACGATCACAGTTAACTCCTCGTCATTTAGCCGTGTAACATAATGACGGAAACCGCTCGGATATCCTCCTGGATGTCCAACTGCTTTTTTCCCCATGACATCTTGAGTATACCATCCATAGCCATATTGATTCGGTAACTTTTTAGCATGGGTCGTACTAATCAGTTCTGATGTTTCTTTGTTTATCAATACATTATTACGCAAGGCTCTGTCAAACAGTTCTAAATCTTCAGCAGTAGAAATGATATCCCCAGCTGCGTACGCTGCAGAATTATGTATTAAGGGTCCGATTTTCCCATCTACATGTCCTTCCGCTTTCAGTATGCCAGCGGGAACCGTAAACATAGAATTAAACATGTTGCTCGGTTCAAAAATATATTCTTCTATATAATTTGCATATGACTGTCCGCTGACTTTTTCAGTAATTAGCCCTAACATTACATAGCCAGTATTACTGTAACTAAAGCTTTTACCTGGGGTAAACTCTAATTCAGAATCTTTAATGGTATTTACAATATCATGTGGATTCCATTCTTTGCTGTAGTCAAATTTGAAATCCTTCTTTAGATAATCCGGAATTCCTGAGCTATGACTTAATAGATGACTTATTGTAATAGTCTCTCCATTCGGAAAGTCTGGGAAGTATTGCGAAATTGGATGATCTAAGTTTAGAAGATCCTTTTCTACTAATTGCATGACTGCTACTGCAGTAAATGTTTTAGATAATGAAGCAATCTGATAGAGCGTGCTTGGGCTATTAGGTAAATCAGTGGCTGCCAATCCGTAACCTTTTGTAAATAAAACTTCACCTTCCTTTGCAATTAGGACGGTTCCCTGAAATTTTTCATTTGTCAAATATTGATCAATTTTTTCATATGTATACCTCTCAATCTATTTCTTTATAGCTTATCAACAATTCCTATTATAAGACATAATTTTACAAAACGTACCAAAAGTTGAGGAAAATGTAGTTTTTATCATGTTGCAGATTGTTCGCTAAATAAAATAAAATAAACCGTACTAGTATTACAATCGAATAAATATTTACATATTGATTATGAATTATTTTTCTAAGTTTTTACTGATAAATGCAAGGTTAGGCAGTATACTAATAAAGTAAAAAGGATTACTTCAGTAAAATAAGGTATATTATATTTGTTGAATAGATTCTCTTTAAAGATAAGAAAAGTAGGTGAACAAAGTGGGGAAATATCAATTGGATACCAAAGGTCAGAAGGCTGTGACAAAGTATCATGAAAAAAACAAGCCTGCCAAATTTGATAAAAAGCAGCAACTAGAAAAAATACGTGCTGAGTATTTGAAAAAAAAGCAAAAACAAACAGATAAATAATATGATTGAAAACATAGGAAGAAAATAATTATCAAGACCAAAATCGAAAAAAGTTAAATAAATTAAAGGACCAAACATATTAGTCATATAAAATATGTTTGGTCCTTTTAAATACCTCTTTAAAATATCGAACTTTGTTGTTCTCCATCTGTATACTGATAATAAAGTTGTTTAATTTTTAATAAGGCCATATGGAATATAATAAAGTTATTTAAAAATATTAGCCATGCTATTCAACAAACGGGCCAGATTGTGGAATAACAACTTTTTATGAAAGATTACCAAACGGCGCTTTGGGAAAGCTTAATACCATTGAGAAAACAACCTGAAAATTGGTATAATAAACAATATATCAAAAAAAGTTGGTGTAACGAATGCTGAAAAAAATATTATTTTCAATAACATTTGCTCTTATTGTAATGATTTCTGTTTTTATCATAAATAGAATTTTACCTAATAATGATATACGATTTATTTTAATTGGCATTAGTATTACGATTATTCTCGGGTTTTCTCAATACTTAAGTGAAAAATGGTTTGCTAATAAAGAATAAAATTATCTTAGATACTATGAGTTTGGCGAACCCAACAGCCCCAGTCCAATTTCCTATTAATGATGCAATTTGTTTTTTAGTAATTGCAGCTCCGATAATTCCTCCGATTGCAATAACGCCACCATTTATGAAAGCAAAAGAAATATACAGGCTTAACCTTCCTTATGAAGTAGGACATGGTGATAAGGTGCGCACTATCCTTGTTTTTGTATTGACTTCAACTGGCATGCCCTTGATATGTTGAAAGGGCCTTATAACATTTGATAAAAATCTCTTGCGTCAAATCTTCAGCAAGGGCTGTATCATGTACATATGTATAAGCAAGCTGCAGAATCGCTTGACCATTACCGGTCATTAGCTCCTCAATCACCTGAGCTCGTGATAAGCCGCTTGCTGTTATTGTTTCCTCCATATCGTCCCTCCTTACGTGTTCATTCATTAGACGATTGCCAAATAATACTGGTTTTACTTTTATTATATTAAGGCTGTTTTCGTAAAGATTGTTGTTATTAAAACATAAAGACAGATTAAATCTACAAGATGTGTGGAGAATGAACTCTGTCTTTTTGTTTTGATATTTCGTAAACCGAATTTTTAACTAAAGCACTCAGTTAGTTTAAATATGACTTCTCATAAATTTTTGGATGTTCGTAATAAGTAGTTGATTTTCTTATTATTTACTCATTTTGTTCAGTAAATCATTTTTCTTCTTTATAAGACTCCAAAAGTTCAATTAATGCTGGAACGGCTTCTTCATTCAAAGAATACCTATCATTCATATAAAAGCTTCCTGTATTTGCACTCGCGTAATACCATATATCAATGATTTCTTTCGAGTTATCATCGTATATCACTTCAAGCTTATATAAAGGGCCTTCATCTGTATGAGGTTGTGATAATATAGTGGCATCTTGCATTGCATCTTCAAAAAGTTTTATTTCAGCGGCATTTTCAACTTCTTGTTTATCTAACTTAGCATTTGTTCCTTGTCCAATCACAATTATTTTTTGAATTTCACCTGCAAACTCAAAAGTTTTCTTCTCTTCATTATTACAACCTACAAGAAACAACAAAACGAATATTATAAACATTTTTTTCATTAGATCCCAGACCTCTCAATATTTGTTTAATAGATTAGACTTAAAATCTATTAAAAAGTTACAAACTGCCGAAATTTTCATTTACTGTACATTTCCTTTCAGATATTCATTCAACATAGCGATGAAACCACTGAATCTGCTTAAAAAACATCTAAAAAAAGATGCTTTTTGTTTTGTCTTAATGCTTCAACTGTAAAATAGTTAGATTTTTGACAAGCTGAAATAAGCATTTGCTCTACGCGATTTTCAAATGCTAAGTTTTTATGTATCTCAAGCCAGCGATACCAGTAGAGGTAATTATCCAAATAATACGTACCAACACCTTGAAAACGTTCCATCCATCCTTTCAAACGACGATGGAAGTTATTAACGTGTTGTATGTGGAATATCCCTTTTTTTACTCGTTGATTTTGATTAAGATTAATTGTTTCGTGTTGAAGATTTTTTGCTGCTGCAAATTTTTTATAGTTGGTAGCTGTATCCGTGCATAACAAAGAAGAATGAGCTATATAATCCCCGATAACCATATCAATTTCTTCTGCTTTCACACGACCTCTACCCGCCATCCTCGCAATAATATTGTTATTTCGATCTTGGGCTACAACTACAGCAACTTTCTGATTTGAAATTCCTCGTTTTTCATCCTTTTCTGCTCTTTTTTTTGGTTTACGATGTGTAAATCTACGACCTTTTAAAGATTCACGAAAGAAAGTCTCATCACTTTCAATGATGCCAGATAATTGATTGAAGCCGTGACT
>NZ_JBNNVB010000011.1:0-47744 GCF_050280325.1 Lysinibacillus sp. NPDC093216
ACTTAAAAAAGATGACGCCTGCACAATACAGACTTCATCTTCTTCAAGTTGCCTAGAGCTTTTTTAAAAATGTCCTTTACAAAGGGTACACTTTATTACAGGTTGAGAGGCTTTTTTATACTTCTCTTAACTAAAAAAAGAGGCAATCTCATACATGATTGCCTCTGAAAAATACCATATTGAAAGAAACAAATTTTTGGGGAAATAAGTTTCTCATAGAACTACTACTGACTGGGTTCCTTCGCTCCTACTAGTTTTACCCTTCTCATATGTTACCATACAAGTCCAATCGGCTAGCAATCCACACTACTATGAACCCGCTGCCATCTCTTCGGCTTCGTAGGTTTTCTATCGAACCTCTTCCGAAAAGACTTCAAACGTTCCATCAACTTGTTCCCTCTTTTTAATGACCTTAGGCTCCCACTATACAGTATGCCCATCATCTGTTTAACAGTTCCCAAATTATGCAGATGATCTCCTCATTATTGCAAATGAAAGAATTATGCATGAACCCCTAGCAATTTTCGCACGCATAATCGACACATACAGCCTACATGGATTCGTCGTCCTAGCCATAGCCATTTTTTAAAGAACCCCGCCTCAATTCCTTGAGTACGACTTCACCTGACTTCACCCCTTTGAGCGGATAGACACTCGCGCTGGATGCAGGAGGATTAGGCTCGTGAGCAAACGGAACTGTTTCTCACGCATCAGAACTTCCCTGATGAATACAAATACGATAGTTAGAAAAGACCCCGTAGAGTCAAACTAATTAAAGTTATATCTACGGGGCCATAATCTACTTATTTCACTAGCAAGCTAGTTTATTAAGTAACGTTTCGTTTAGTTTTATTTAGAAGTTACTGTCCATTGTTTATCAGCTGCTGCTGTTGGATCAAATTTCACAGTATATGTGAAATCTTTTTCATTAGTTGTAGTAGTTTTAGCCACTTTAACTTTAATTGTCTCTGTAGCTGTCTCTGCAGCTGCATTTGCAGGGGCTACTGCAAATGTGATTGTTGCTTTGTCAGCGTCTGCTGTAGCAACAGTACCTTTTTTACCATCAATTGTAATTTCTTGACCAGCTTCAAGGGTTACGTTTGTAGAGAATGTAACTGTAACAACTGCACCAGTAGTAGTATCTACTGTAGCTGTAGCTGTTGGAGCTGTTGGATCAACAAGTACTGCTACTTTTTCTAATGTTGCAAGATCAGCTGCTAATTCAGCTTTTGCTTTTTCATAATCAGCTTTTGTAGAAGCTGGGTTTTCTAATACATCAGTTGCAACTTTTAGGAGTGCTTTTGCTGCAGCAGGAGATTTATAATCTTCTACTTTAACAGCTTTAATTGCATCAGCTAAAGCTGTTTTTGCTTTTTCTTTATCTGCTGCCGCTTCATCAGATTGTTTTAATGCTTTTTTAGCTTCAGCTAAAGCATCAGTTGCTTTTTTAATATCTTTAGTTGATGCTTTAGTTACGTCTACAGCTTTTGCTGCTTTTAATGCATCAGAATATACTGTCCAAGAAGCTGCAGTGTAGTCTGCTTCTTTTAAGGCAGCAGTTTCTTCTGCTTTAATTGCTGCATCTAAAGCTTTTGCTGCTTCTTCTTTTTCTGCTCCTGCAGTATCTGTAGGTGTAGTACCATTATTATTAATGTTAATAACAGTGAATGTTACTGTGTTACCTTCTAAATTGTAAGTTACAGTAACTTCAGCTTTCTTAATAATATCGATGAATGCATCAGCATCACTAATTGTTGATGAACCTAAACCTTTGTATACATAAGTTTTACCAGATTCACCAGCATATTTAACTGGTTTTTTATCATTGATTACTAGTTCTTCTTTATCTGTATTGAATGATTTTACAACACCAGTGTAAGTAGTTCCAACTTCACTTGTGTTTGTGAATGTTGCAGTAGCTTCTTTAGAAGTAAATGCAAACGTTTTTGTTGTATTTGAATTTTTATCAAAGAATTCAGCATTACCTGTAGCTACTACTTTTACTGATGTAGTTTTTCCATCTTTTGATTTTACTTGTAAATCAACAACATTTGGTTCTTTTACTGTGTTATTGATTGTTGTTGTAAAGTTACGGTTTGGAGAAACCTCTTTCCACTCTTTAGTTGCAACATCATATACCACAATTTCATGTGCACCAGTATTTGTAACAGTATAAGTTACTGATGTGAATTTATCATTACCAGCTAAAGTGTAATTTTTACCACTTTGGTTTGTTAGAGCTGGTTTAAATGTTGCTACAGCAGTATCTTTGAATTTATCTGTTTTAGTACCACCATCATAAGATGTTAATTTTGCACCATCAAGATATTCTTCTTGGAAATATGAAATTGCACCAAGAGTTGATGGTTCACCTTTATCTAATTTACCGTCTGATGCACTTGATGTATTGATATCAATCCATGCAATTGGAGTAACATAATCATTAGGTGTACTGCTTCCAACTACAAATGAAGCTTCACCTTTTTCATTTGTTTTTACAGTAATTTGACTTTCTGTATTCCCTTTATCAGGAGTTTTTGTGTAGAATGATTGATTACCATCATCATCTACTTTAATAAATCTAGCTTTTGTAGTTGTAGCAATTACTCCGTCGATATCTTCGTTAAATGCAACATTTACAATTTCATTCTTAGCTACTTTACCATCTTTATCTTTTACAACGATGTTATATTTACGACCACCGTTTTTATCTCCGATAGCAGCTACTTCTCCACCGTCACGTTTAAGATCGATAGTGTATTCAGCTTGAAGTGCAGCAAATTTCACTTTTGTAGCTGATGCTTGTAATGCTGATGCTTCATATTTTGAAGAATAAGAAGTTACTTTATTATTTGCATCATAAACAGGTGCTGCTTCATAAACTACTGGTGTTACTTCAGCGTTTGTACCTGATACTGTGAATGTAGCTTCACCTTTTGCATCAGTAGTAATTTGTGCTGCTTTAACTACAGTACCGTTACTTAATTGAGCCACTGCAGTACCGTTTACAGTTACATTTTGTAATTTGTCAGCTGGTACATCAATGTTTTCTAATACAGAAACGTTGAATGTTTTATTAGCTTCAGCTTTACCAGTTGTAGCATTTTTAAATGTAACTTTATATGTTTTATTAGCTCCATTGTTAACAGATGTGCCTTCATTTACATCTGTAATTGTAAGGATTGTATCAACACCCCAGAATACGTAACCGATAGAGAATTTTGAACGATCACCAGTTGCATAAGCAGTTACAGTGTCAGTTTTTGCAGTATAACGAGTGTAAGTGTAAGTTGCAATACCTTCGTCATTAGTAACTGCTTCACCAGTAAGTGTTGGGTTAACAGCATCGTTGTTGTTACCAGGAACGTTGAAAGTTACTGGAATACCTGCTTTAGATTGACCTTCAGCAACAGTAACTTGTGCTTTAACAGTTACTTGTTGACCAAGTTTACCTTGTACAGATTTAGAAACGATATCAACTTTAGTTGGTACTACAGCTGAAATACCTTTGAATTTACCGATTTCTTCACCGCCAAGAGATACAGTGTACTCTTTGTCAGCAGTTTGAGGTGCAGTAGTTAAAACAACAACTTTTTTGTTAGTTTGTTTTACAGCTGCGTTTTTAACTTCTAAATCTTTGATTTCGAAGTTAAGAGCTTGTACGTTTTCAACTTCTTCGCTAAATGTTACTTCAACAGTTGTGCTGTTGATAGCTTTTACAGCAGCTTTTGCAGGAGCTGTGAATTCAAGTTTCATTGTACGGTCTAAGAAAGAAGCGAATTGAGCGCGAGTAATTGTGTCATTTGGTTTGAATGCTTTACCTGGTAGTGTAGCTGCTTTTGTTAACTCAGCATACTCTAAAGCAGTGATTGCTTCACGTTGTTCAGTATTAAGACCGCCTAAGTCAGAGATTTCGCTCGTGAATTTAGCATCTTTGTACTCTTTAACTAGATCTACGTCTTGGATTTCTTTGATAGCACGAACTAAAACGATTGCCATTTGTTGACGTGCCATATTTTGTGAGTAGTTTAAGTTGCCGTTTACGCCATTAAATGCGCCTGCATCTTTAGCAAGTGCAGCATATTGCACTAATTCTTTATCAGCAGTTGTTACTGGTAGATCGTTGAAGCGTTGTTTTGAATTCCAGTCAGTTGGAATTTCATAATCTTCAGTTTCTAACCAGCGACCTAATAATTTAACCACTTGACCACGAGTAACATATTGGTCTGGTTTGAATGTGCCATCTGGATATCCTTTGATGATACCAGCATCTACAAGATTGCTGATTGCCTCTTTGTGCGAGTTAGTGTCTGTTACATCTGTAAAACTTGCTGCAGAAGCCACTGGTACGATAGCTGCTGCTACTAATGTAGCTGTAGCAGCTGTTGCTACGAATTTTTTGTATTTCTTTGGTTGGTTAGCCATTGAAAAATTTCCTCCTCTAAGTTCATAAAATATGTCTCTACTACAAATACATAGAATTGCAGTAAATAAACAACTACACATAAAAGTATAGTTGCATACCTAAAAGTTGTCAATCATATTTTGGGAAAGTTTCTAATTCATTTCCGGAAAAACATGGGCATGCAACTCTCTTTTACCATTGTTATCTATTTAAGCTGATTTTTCAAGTATTATTACACATCTTTTCCAACAATAATTTGGAACACAATCCTTAAATGTTCAACGTTTTTACAACAAATAACAATTATAGGTCCGACATCCAATTATATAGATATGAAAATTGGTAATTCTTTTTGGTTCTACGGAAAATGTAATGGCGTAAAAAAAGAAGACGTTTCGGTGAATGTTCTGTGGGATCTTTGGATAATGCATCTATGTTTTAAGTGTAGAATTATATTTCTAGACACGAAAAAAGCTCAAGCATATAAATGCTTGAGCTTTTTTCGCTTGGGCTACCAACCGTTGTTTCCTTGCAGGGAATTCTATTTATTTCATAGAGGAAATTCCTATACAAATACAGTCTAACACTTTCAATTTAAAACGACAATACCAATTTTTAAAATTATTGACGTTTCTGCCTTGCCACTTCCAATAAAAATAATGGAAGTGCGATTTGACGCTTGATACGCTTCGGTTCTTTCATTAATCGATAAAACCATTCAAGACCAAATTTTTGGAAAACCTCTGGTGCACGTTTAACTGTACCCGCCAGCACATCGAATGATCCACCCACGCCTTGATAAATGGTTGGATGCAATTGATCGCGATTTGCATTAATCCAGTTTTCTTGCTTTGGACTGCCCATCGCTACAAAAAGTAAATCGGGTTGTGCTTCATTAATGCGGTCAAGTACCTTCTGTTCGTCCTTTTCATAGCCGTCCTGTGTGCCGACTATTTTAATAGAAGGGAATAATGATTCTAGCTTTGCTTTTGCCGCATCTGCAACACCCGGTTTCCCTCCATAAAGGAAAATAGGCTTGCCACGTTTTGCAGCTTCCTCGCAAAGCTTCATCATCATATCGACGCCTGTAACACGTTCACGAATTTGCCCTTTTTGAATTTTGGAAGCAAGAATAACACCAATGCCATCTGGAATTTGAAATTCCGCGTCGTTAAGCAGCTTCTTTAAAGCAGGGTCCTCTTTTGCCTTGATAATCTTTTCCGGATTGATGGCAACAACGAGCGCCTTTTGCTTTTTTTCAATACGCCCGAATGCCATTTCCATTAATTCATCGTAGCCTTCCGTATTGACATTGATGCCAAGTACTGTTTCTTTCATCGGTTTTTCGCATCTCCTAAAAGGTGGAACTGGAAGCCTGCTTCTTCCCATTTATCACGTTTTAAGCAGTTTTTCGTATCAAAGACGATTTTTGATTTCGCTGTAACTTCTGCAGTGTCTAATGCTTTGAATTCATTATGATCCGTTAGAACAACGATGATATCTGCATCTTTTGTAGCTTCTTCTAAGCTTTGTGTTTGTGTAGCATGTTTGTTTTCTTTAATGTGTGGATCGTATGAAATAACTTCTAATCCAAGATTTTGTAACTCGTCAATAACGATTGTAGATGGACTTTCGCGCATATCATCTACGTTACCTTTGAAGGCTAGTCCAAGAACAGCTACTTTGCCACCAGCAATTTTGTTTTGATTTAAGATTGCTTGTGTTTTTTGTGCTGTAAAGCTTGGCATACTATCATTTGTATTACGAGATAAGTGAATAATTTGTGCTGTCTCGCCACCTAGCTCAACTAGGAACCAAGGGTCAACCGCGATACAGTGACCACCTACACCAGGACCTGGGAAGTGAATATTTACACGTGGGTGATAGTTCGCAAATTTAATCGCTTCCCAAATGTTTACGTCTAACTTCTCCGCTAATTTTGCAAGCTCATTGGCAAAAGCAATGTTTACATCACGGTAAGTGTTTTCCATTACTTTTACTAACTCAGCTGTAGTTGCATCTGTAAGGTGGATTGTACCATTCACAAATGTTTGATAAAGCTCTTTTGTCATTTGTGCAGACTTGTCATCAATCCCACCAACGATACGGTCGTTGTTCACTAATTCTTCAAAAATACGACCAGGAATAACACGTTCTGGTGAATGTGCTACAAATAAATCGATACCAAATTCAAGATTTGCTTTAATTAATTCTGGTAGCATAATGTGCTCTACAGTTTTCGGTGGTACTGTCGATTCAAGAATGACAAGATCACCCTTTTTCAAGAATGGCACGATCGAAGCCGTAGCTTGACGCACATATTCTAAATTCGCTGTATTATCAGGATTAATTGGCGATGGAACAGCAACGATGAATACGTCCGCTTCCTGTGGTGTCGTTGACGCCGTTAAGAAACCTTCATCTACTGCTTTGTTCAGGCGTTCCTGCAATCCATTTTCTTCAATATGCAGTTTTTTCTCTTGAATACTTTTTACTGCTGCTGGGTTTACGTCCACCCCATGTACTTTTATGCCGTGGTTGGCAAACATTACAGCCGTTGGTAAACCGATGTAGCCAAGTCCAACGACACAAATTGATTTAGTCATTCTCTATTCTTCCTTCCGTTTTCAAAAACGAGTAGTTATGTTATATGTTCTATAAATGCGTGATGCATTTTGTTCTGCATTATAGTATACATCTTTCCAATGAAAGTGTGAATTAATTTGTTATTTTGAAGCTGTTTTCTGTGTCCAATTAGCAAAAGTTTTGTCTGTTTGTGGCGGAATTTCGGGTTTTGGTGGCGTTCTTTGCTTGGTTAGCGGCGCATTTTGATGTTTTAGCGGCGAACTCTATTTTAAGTCTGTCATTTGGCAAGAGCTTGTCCGTTAGCGGCGGAATCTTGGGTTTTGGCGGCGTTCTTCCCTTGGTTAGCGGCGCAACTCACTCTTTTAGCGGCGAACTCTATTTTAAGTCTGTCATTTGGCAAGAGTTTTATCCGTTAGCGGCGGAATCTTGGGTTTTGGTGGCGTTCTTTGCTTGGTTAGCGGCGCAATTTTATGTTTTAGCGGCGTTCTTCCTTTGATTAGCGGCGCAACTCACTCTTTTAGCGGCGAATTCCAATTTAAGTTGGACAAATGGTACTTCCTAATTCGATCTGGCCCGGTACTTGATAAATTTAATTTTTGTAAAAGCCGTTTTGCTACATACTGACTCTCTATATTCAGAAACTCACGACATTCACTGTTCGATATTGTATCTCCTACTAGCATGTGATAATCCAGTAGTGCTCGTATATGTGCGTTTTTACATTGAAATTTACAACTTTGACAATACCAAGTCATGCGCAATTTCTCCATCCCAAACTCCCCACAGTTTTCACAATGAACACCCCGTCGCAAAGCAGAGGCATCAATTTGATAGTATTGGCAAAGTGGAAATGGCGTTCTGTGCTGCAAATGTGACAAAATAATATTTTTGATTTCTGTCATTGTTGCCGTCTCTTTGTTTTTCTCTAGATGTTTATGCAGGAATATCGGTAGCTCTTTTGCCATTAAAATCGGCAATCGTCCGTCTTCTCGATGAATATTTACATTATTAAATGGGAAGACAATAGCTCCATAAATGGGGATAGATACATGTTGGGTGTCTAAGAAATATTTCATACTTTGAATATACTGTTCAAGCTGAATTTCCGGATGCGTAAAAACGTGAACCTCTCCAGATTCCGATGTACGAATGAGCTGGCGTGGGTCACTTTTAAAATGGACAGTTCCTCGAATATTTTTAATTTCTAATAGAATAATAGCGTTGGGGACAATGAGTAAAATATCAATTTGCATGGGAAGAACAGAGGGAAGTATTACATTGTGGAAAATGTAGCAATCATTGAGCAGTGCTATTTGCTGTAGTTCCTTCATAACATATTGCTCACCAAAATCACCAGCTTCTTTATTTTTAAGTTCCTGCTGAAAATTTTGATATTGTGGGTGCGTGGGCTGCATCCGAGTCACAAGAGCTTGGAGTCCTTTTGTCAATGGAGATGGTACGAAGGGTTTTACAATCAATCAACTCTCTCCTTTTCTATATTAAATTTAATAGGTTTATCAGCTAGTTTAGGATCCTTTCAGCGATTATAGCATGTCTATCAGCGGTTTTCACTTTTTATCAGCAATTGTTTCTTTTTTTATCAGCGATGCTCTCCTCTTTATCAGCGATTGTCTCACTCTTATCAGCGATGTTCACCTTTTTATCAACGATTGTCTCACTCTTATCAGCGATGTTCACCTTTTTATCAGCGATTGTCTCACTCTTATCAGCGGTCCTCACTTCTTTATCAGCGATTGTTTCACTCTTATCAGCGGTCCTCACCTTTTTATCAGCGATGCTCTCTTCTTTATCAGCCGTTTTCATTTTCCTCTCAGAGATCTAACTCCAACTAAAAAGGAATCTCCTTTAGTGTCAGGGATTCCTCGTTGTTCCGCTTTCGAGTAGTTTTAGAATTGATTGTGCTTGTTGCATGTGCATTGCTAGTACATATTGGCTTGCTTGCATTAGGATTTGTGCTTTTACCATGTTCATCATTTCTTTTGCGATATCGGCATCGCGAATGCGGGATTCGGCATCTTGTAGGTTTTCTGCTGCGTTTACGGTCGCATTATAGGCGTGTTCTAGGCGATTTTGGTAGGCACCTAGTCTTGAGCGCTCGCTTGATACATGTTTTATAGCCTCGTCCATTGTGGAAATTGCTTTGTTGGCGTCGTCTCGAGTTGCGATGGATGTCTTATCGTCTAAGCCAAGTGCTCCAGCACCCATATTGCCAATAAACAGCTCGATACTTTGGCCTGCGTTGGCACCTGCTTGAATTTTAATACCGTTTGTAGCATAATCCCCATCTAGTAATGTCTTGGTGTTAAACTCAGTGTCTTTCGAGATGCGTTGAATTTCTTTTTTCAATTCTTGAAATTCCTTATCGAGGTTCTCCCGATCACTATCTGTTAAAGTATCATTGCTCGCCTGGACTGCGAGCTCGCGCATGCGCTGAATCATATCATGTACTTCATTTAGTGCACCCTCCGCTGTTTGAACAAGTGAAATACCGTCCTGGATATTTTTCGCTGCCATGTTCAAGCCGCGAATTTGCGCACGCATTTTTTCGGAAATCGCAAGTCCCGCTGGATCATCCGCAGCACTATTGATGCGGTAGCCTGTAGAAATTCGAAGCATTGCCTTGCTCATTGCACCGTAATGTCTATTCATATTATTTAAAATGGACATCCCCGTTGCTGACCATTTGCCAAGCATCATTTCACCACCCCCTATTGTTATTATATCGGTCTTTGTTAAATTCATTTAAACTTTTTTTGGTAATGTATTCTAATTTAGTAGGTTCTATATAGTAATAACTTTTAGTTCATTTTCACATTCCGGACTTTAGACCCATTAATATATAAAAGCACCTGCTTTTCACATATGAAAAGTAGGTGCTTAATTGCAATACCGTGTATTCAATTTTCGAAACCTCCGAGTTGATGGTTCTTTTGTTGTAGTAGTTCAAAAAAGAGATCTTTATCATGATCTAGTAATGCCTGGTCGATTAAATAATCAATGTTTTGCTGCTCCAATTCTGTAATGAGCTGATCTACTTCGCCAACAGTCACTGAAGATACAAGTGGTAACTGAGGCTTTGGAGTAGCGCTTTCAAGAATCGGTGCTAGATGCTCATGAACATTTGTAATTAATAATAATTGATATAATGGCAGTCGGATAAAACGATTCCCTTTCTGGAAAACAAATACCTCGGATATATTTTCAATTTGTTGTGTATTCAAGTTGATAATCATCTCTTTACCTTCGATGGGAATGAAATGGAAAATCTCATTCTCTTTTAAAATAGAGAAATATTGATAAGCAAACACGAGACGTAGTTTGTCTCCCGTGATTTTTGTGTAAAATGGCTTCATATATTGAACTTGCATCATCCTTATCCCTCCTTGTTTATTCTGATTATTCAGATTTTAACACATATCGATTATCTTGTTAACTATCTTCTCCTTGATTTTTTTATTTCAAATCATTCAGCTTATCATGTACGCATTTTAATCGTATAATGGAAGGACAGTCTTTTTTCCTTCATATTTACACATGCTCACTAGCTATACATTTTGAAAGGAGTGAGGTTATGGCATTGTCTATTGCCCAATTAGCTAAGGAACACCAAGAATTTATCCTTACCAAATTACAGGAAGCTGAACAGGCGTTACATCCTTCCTCTACTGAAGACGAAGAGCTAGTGCGTCGTGCTGTTTTTTCAGTGCGGAATAGATCAGTTGTCTTTGAACGTTTTAATGGAGCGAGTTCTACATTATATGCAAGCGTACAGGATGTAAGACCTGCTACTGTAGAAATTGATTTTGCCAAAGAGGAGCTGCACTGTAACTGTCCCCAGCTGAAATGGTGTAGACATCAGGTTGGTGCATTGCTTGCTCTTTATCAATATTTTGATTCAGTACAAAATTGGTCAAGTGCTTGGCGCGCGCAAAAATCAGTGCAATTAAAATCATTAGCAGATGAACGAAGTCCGGAAAGCTGGAGATTGATGGTCGATGAAGTCATGAAACGTTTATTGCCACCTGGGCGAATTCTAGAAGGGTATGGCCTTTCTGCTATACGAACAGATGCATTGGAGCGACTTCAACGGCATATGCCTTTCGAGCGTGAGTGGCAGCCACTTTATAAGCTTTTTATGGAGCTATCCATCTTTAATACAATATGGCGCCATTTAAATGAAACAAAAGGACATTCTTTGGATTCTCCTTATATGAAATATTTTATTGATCAAAGTGTTCAATCATTCGAAAGTATACTGACAGAGCTAACGGGTCGATCACGACTTTTTGCCACTGATCCATTTTATGATGCGATTCAGGAGTTAGTTCGAGAGTTTTTATTGGAACGACAAGGATTATTTGCTGATCGACTACAAATATATATGCTACTTTGGGCAGTGCTTTTTTATGAAAAGCCGCGTCGTGAACAGGAATTAGCACTTATAAATAACCTTGAGAATCCTTCACATGAAATTTCCTTGCAGTCATTAAAACTGCTATTTTATGTACTGCTGCAAAAAGAAAGTTTATTACAGGAAAGCATTGCACATATTGATGGACAACATATGCAGGACCTATTTGAGCTGGCTACTTTTGCAAAACGTGCTGGCGAATCACACGCACAATCCATTATTTTACGTGCGATGCTACCATTTACCGAAGACTTTTTACAGCAAACAGTGCCAGTTGTAAAGCGTGCTCAATATGTAAGGCAATTTCAGCTTTTATACGAAGACATACAGCTTACGGAAGAACAGGAAGTTACATTATATAGTGCATTTGGTGTTTATGGGCTTCAACCGTTTTCGTTCCTTCTTATTAAAAAAGGACGTTATCGTGAATGGGCAGCCCTCCATCAGTTAAATCTCTCCTCCCTTTCTTATTTAGAAATGTGTGGATTGAAAGATGTGCTTCAGGTTGCGCCTTCAACAGTATTGCCCTTATATCATCTATATGCCATGACTGAAATTACACAAAAATCACGTATGAACTATAAGCAGGCTGTACGAATCTGGAAAAGTATGCGCAGTGCAGCAAAACGTGCTGGTAAAACTGCTTATTTTGAGACATATATGCAAACAATTCGTGCAGAGTATAAACGACTTCGTGCATTACAGGAAGAAATTGAGAAAGGAAACTTAGTATGATGACTATAAATGCTCCTTCCCCGTTTTCAAAAAAGCAACAGCTTCGTATTCATGCAGCACAGGAAGGATATTATACGTTACAGGGATTTACTGCTGATGGTGCAGCAATGGAAGCAGACTCACTCATTTCTTCATTATTTTTTAACTATGAAGCGAATGTCTATGGTTTATTAACCAATCGTTCAGAACGTACGATTGAAGTTTCAACCTCTGAGCTCCTTGATATTTTTTCACAGCGCTATCTGCATCCTTTTATTAACTGGCAAGGTGCAGACGCAGAAAGTCAGGTGTGGCTAGAAAAAGCGTCTGCTTTACAGACGTATTGGCAGGAGCCTTCGCTCTGGTCACACGCAGTGATTGCAGATGATTTTTCCGCGCTAACATTCCCTATAGACGGTGAAGATACAGCTTTATTAGAAACGGCAGTGCAGCAAAAACTTGCTCAAACAGGTCTTGTACTGTCTGATTTACCAAAGCTAATGCCATTTTTCTTGCGTGGTGGCTGGCCACTAGAGCAGGAACGACAGGCAGGTGCAGTTACTGTCTCCCTACGCTTAGGCGAGCCTGAGGAAGATTCAGATGTTTGGCTTTTAGAAACAGTACTTAGTACGGCTACAGCCAAAAACTACTGGACGCCAGCTATGCGAAAGCAGTCACTACCAATTGCTGATGCTCTACCGACAAAATGGCAAATGTATGCTGATGCTATTGAACAACAACAAGGACAAATTGTAGATCTTCTTTCTATTGAAGATTTACATCACGATATTTTTATCCGTATTATGCTTGACGATTTACAAGTTCGAACATTTTTACGTGAAGATTTAGCAAGATTACAAGCTCTCGGCTTTGACGTTGTATTACCGGCTTGGCTAAAGGATTTAAAACAGTCAAAATTGCGTGTTCGCGTAAGTACTGGCAATGTAGCGACAAAGAAGGTTGCTGGACTAGATGATATTTTAACGTTCAAATGGCAATTTTCTATGAATGGACAGTCCATTTCACCTGAGCAATTTAAAAAACTTGTAGATGAGAAACGCGAATTCATTCGTATTGGTACTGAATGGTTCCGAGTTGATGCGAACTGGATGCAAGAAATGCGTGCATTGATGCAGCAAGCAGAAGATGAAAGCTGGACCGTTCGTGAATTACTATTCCGTGAGCTACCAGAGGATTTATCCTTACCTCTCGAAGAAGAAGATGCCGATGATGCAATGAGAGATGACCCGATTTTTGCATTTGAATTGCAAAAATCGCTTAAATCCTATATGGAGCAGCTTCAGGAGAAAAAAGGACTCCCTACTGTACAGGTTCCTACATCTTTGCAGGCAGAATTACGTCCTTATCAGCATGAGGGCTTTGAATGGCTTGTCTTCATGCGAGAACAAGGCTTTGGTGCATGCCTAGCTGATGATATGGGTCTTGGTAAAACGGTACAGCTTATTTCATATTTACTTCATCTTTATGAAACAATTGAGGATACAAAACCATCCATCATTATTTGCCCTACGTCTGTACTAGGCAACTGGCAAAAGGAACTTGCTCGTTTTGCTCCTTCCTTGAGTGTGCATACGCATTATCAAGCGAATCGAGCAAAGGAGGACGCTTTCAAACAGCTAATAGGAAGTGAAAAACCACATGTGATTTTATCTACCTATGGCACGGTATCACAGGATGCAGAGTTTTTACAGGAAGTAGAATGGGCAACCGTTGTGCTAGACGAGGCTCAAAATATTAAAAATATGCAAACGCTACAATCAAGGGCTATTCGTAAATTACAAGGGACGCATCATATTGCTTTAACGGGTACACCAGTGGAAAACCGTTTATCGGAGCTATGGGCAATTTTTGACTTTATCCATAAAGGCTATTTAGGTAGCTTCGGTCGCTTTAATGAAGAATTTATTTTACCGATAGAACGAGATGAGTCTGAGTCACATAAACAGAAGTTACGTGCAAAAATTCAAGCGTTTTTACTTCGTCGTACAAAGCGCGACCCACACTTACAACTTAACTTACCAGATAAACAAGAGTCTCATGAGTACTGTCCATTAACAACTGAGCAAGCATCTCTATACGAAGGATATATATTAGAGACGCTCGATCAGCTGGAGCAATTAACAGGCTTTCAGAAAAAGGGACGCGTCTTAAAGATGCTCAGTAAGTTAAAGCAATTATGTAATCATCCTGCCTTGTATTTAAAAGAACCTTTCGAGGATGCCGAATCAATGCTTACTCGTTCTACGAAATTAGAACGTATCGTGCAAATGGCTACAGAAATCGTGGACAACGGCGAGCAGTGCCTCATTTTCACACAATATATTGGAATGGGGCAATTACTACAGCATTGTTTTAGTGAACTATATAATATTGATGCACCTTTCTTAACAGGTGCAATGCCTAAGCAGCAGCGTGACCGCTTAGTAGAGACTTTCCAGGCAGGAGATTTCCCTATATTTATCCTTTCCTTAAAAGCGGGTGGAACAGGGCTCAATTTAACAGCGGCAAATCATGTATTACACGCAGATCGCTGGTGGAATCCTGCCGTTGAAAATCAAGCGACAGACCGTGCATATCGAATTGGCCAAACACAATTTGTACAAGTGCATAAGTTTGTTACAATTGGTACTATCGAAGAGAAAATCGATAAAATGCTAGCCCAAAAGTCTGCACTATCAGAAGAACTAATTCAATCAAGCCAATGGTTAACTGAATTAGAAGATGACGAACTTCGTGATTTAATGAAGCTCGATTTTTAAAGATGTGAGATGTGAGATGCGCCAAGAGCACAACGTTCTTGGCGCTCTTTTATTTCAGTGGATCTTACTGTTACTTCTTCCCCTACTTACTTCATATTTATATTTAGTTGTATTTAATCTGCTCATTGCTGTGCGGTCTTCAGCAATGAACTACGTTATGAAATGTAGACATCATTCCTTTCTAAATTGATTACGGCGCAAGCAATAGAAGGAGAATGGCGGATCAGACAACTTGGCACTTGCCCCGTATGTACCCACTAGAACTGCTATATTGCTGGCAATTGTACTTCTGCCTCAGGTAGCACAAAATCCTTTAAGCCTTCCTGCTCATCTGGTGGCTTTGGAGGCACAAATGCCCCATCGCTATCCCTTGGCTTAAGCCGATAAAATCGGACATCTTCTACGACTACTTCCGTTATAAAAACCTTTGTGCTTTCTTCATTTAAAAATGATCTTGATTGAATACGACCATTCACCCCAATTAATGAGCCTTTTCCGCAATATTTGACGATATGCTCTGCAAGCCTTCCCCATACTGATGGCGATAGGTAACCCTTTGAAGTAATCTCTAGGTTTTCCCCCGCCCCACACCGTGCATGCGACTTTCACCGCACACGGCGTTCCATCGAAATTAGACCTTTGTTGAAAGTAATTTTGGATTACTTGGGTAAAACATTATCCTCACGGTCTAATGTTTACGACTATTTAAGTGATTTTTCTAAGCTAGTATTCGTTTTAGTTAATTTATCTCGATACTTGTTTATCTTCTTCATAACGGATGCATCCACGACTGATAGATTTTTATTATGGATAACCGAATGGCAACCTTTACAGATTGTCGCAAGGTTCATTACCTTGTTTATTTTCTCCATTGGTAAAAATTTATTGATGTGATGGCAATGGACGTTAAAGCCAGCAACTACAACTTTGCAACATTTACATTTACCCTTATCTCTATTGTAGGCATATTCCCGATTCATCATATATTCGAAATTATATAGTTTATCGGATTTCTTGGAAGGTTTGATTTGATGTAGAGCGACAAATTCAAGGTCATTTACATTGTAAATGGTTGGTCTATCCAGCTTTAGCTTTGTCTTACTCCTTATCTCGTTTATTTTTCTACCTTCGGCAGTATATGGAGTGATGTTTTGATTAAAGTTCATTGCTTTTCTGCTTTTAGTGAAGCTGAACCTTGTTAAACCGATGTTCACGTCATCAACATTAACCGCATAAACCTTAGTTTTAATGCCTTTATGCCTGTCAATTCTGTTTCTAACTTGTTCTGCTTCAAAACGCATTGCCTCCACCTTATCTTTACCGTATATATTCCTAAAGGTTTTAAATGTTCGGTAGTCTAACCTACCATCTAGCTTCCTAAAGAGATATGAATAATTCGATATTGCATAATAGTTGCCAATCCCAACTATTTTAGCATTTATTTTCTCAATACTAACTGCTCTATCATAGTCGTTCTTGAATAATTTAAGCTTATTGACATCTTTGAGTACTTCGGCAACCTTTTCATCCAATTTCTTAATGTTAGGTATTGCCTTTCCCACTACAATGTCCCTCATCCTAGCTTTTTCGGCCATAATCTCAAACCCTAAGAATCTTGCTCTATTCTTACGGATATCCGTAATGAGAGTCTTTTCTTGTGATAACTTGAGTTTCAAGACGTGATTGAGATACTTATCGGCTTTCTTAAGAATTCTTTCGGCTCTATCCATCGAATCACATAATATAACCCAATCATCTGCGTACCTGACAAACCAACATGGTTCATGACCACCGTAACGCAAGTGACGGTGTATGTTTCTATGATTTCCACTGATAGTACCCTTACCTAAATGATTTTCCCATTCATCTGCAATGAGATGGTCCAACCCATTTAGGTATACATTAGCTAATAACGGGGAAATAATACCACCTTGAGGTGTTCCCATATCCGTTTTGTATGATTTATCATCTTCCATAACGCCCGCTTTAAGCATTTTCTTGATGATAGCTAACATACGCTTGTCTCGAATACCCATATTCCATAATAATTCGATGAGTTTGTTATGGTTGATGTTGTCAAAGAAACCTTCGATGTCACCTTCTACTATATAGTAGTTTTTCCCACGTCTAACCAAGTCGATTATTCTGGCTATGGCGTGTTCTGCTGACCTGTACGGTCGAAAACCATAGCTATGTTTGAAAAATTTAGCTTCAAGAATAGGTTCGATAGTAATCTTAACAATTTCTTGGATGACTCTATCTAACATTGTAGGAATACCCAAAGCTCTTCTCCTACCGTTACTTTTTGGAATATACTTCCTTCTCACTGGAAGGGGATTATAATTACTTAGGGTTTTATTAATAAGACTGACCAACTTCTCAAAGTCCATTTGGAGGTAGACATCTATGTCCTTCTTATCAATTCCCGCTGTTTTACTCCCTTTATTACTCTTAATGTTGTGTATAGCTGTTAGAATAACTTGCCTATTCATGGCTAACTCAACTAAGTTGTAAAAAGGTTCATCCCTTTTGCGCGATAGAGCGTACATATTATCGAGTAAATTATTAAGTCCGGCTTCGCTTATAATACCTTGTCCTTTAACCTTCATTCCCATTCCCCCATGTAGAAGTGGCGAGAATAAATTAACTGTTTGACGCCCACACAACTAGGTTGTGGTTTGTTTAGACAAGATAATTCACTTAATCTGTCCTAACTCCGACTGGTTCCCTTCGCTCCACATCTATTACAGATGCTTCAGCACTACTACGGAACCGCTGCCACCTCATAGTGCTCTTAACGATGATACAATCATCTTGCTAACCCATGAGGCTTCCCAAGTTCCCTATAATCTATCCCTATATTTACAAAACCTTAGACACCAACTCTACGCCGATGGTACTTGCTATGTTAGAACTTCCTCAAACAACATAGTTCAATGTGTACAGTACTGTTGACACTGTATACAGGGGTTATTAGGACCTGCAAACCTAATATCCTTCCCATGGGTATCCCTTCTTTGACCACAAAATTAAAAGGGGCTTTATTCACGACGCGTACATACGCTGGTTCCCGTTAGGTTGTCATAGTAATGTTTTTAAGGACTACCGCTCCATATAGTCGAATTTGTGGCTCGACATCAGGCTACGACCTTACCTGACTTCACACCATCATCAATTGCATTAATGACAGCATGCAGGGGTATCATAGACAAGGTTAATGAGGATTTACCTTGGATAGGGATTTCACCTATCTATTCGATTATAGAGTTAGAAATTGAAACTTGAAATTCAGATAAAAATTATCAGAATTTTTTTGATTGCAAATCCCCCATATTTCACCTTTAAATCAGGCTTATAATGGAACTTGGCGTACTACAGAGAATAAAGTCAGCATCCACTTCCCCACGACTGTTTTTGTAATTGCGATTAATGGCTAGAGTAAAATGTGCTTGCACGCGATTTCCAGATAAGTGTCGTAACACTGGATCCTTTGTTAACCTTCCGACCAGTCCGACTTGGTTCATTGATTCACCTCCTTTGCTTTTGATTGCCCTCATCTTACAAAAATTAATCCAACATTGGCAAAAGTCGATTTTTATCATTTTCCTTAATTTTTAATCATAAATTGGGTATATTGAGGCTTTTACTTTTCAGTTATTGAAAGATTTTTTAGGCTGAATGCTTTTCGCTGTAATAACAAATGCTAATCGTTAAAATATACAATTTCGCTGTTTTTGCAAATTGTGCGAAAACACAGTATTGACCCTATCATCAATTATGCTTCGGCGTAGCATCCGAAATCGGCTTTTGAGCTTTGGCCTCGATGTCGGTCATTTCGGTAATGCCACAGGACATGGCGTTCTTAGAGTGAGTCCCTCCCCTTTAGAGGTTGGAGACATCTGTACCTAACGCTTCGCTTTCGCTACCAAAACACTTGCTGAATGAAGTTAAACAGGGCTAATTGAATATGTTATACTAAAAAGGATGACCGACTTAGGAGGATTTTACATAATGAAAACATTTAAGATGCTTTCCTTTGACCTTGTCACAAAAGATGGCATGCAACCTTTCCCTTTAGTCGATGGTATTATTATTAACCAGGAGAACAGCCATCAATCTTGGATTCTCGAACTGTTTATGGACCGGCAATATCGTTCAATTTTTGATGAACTTTTAACAAATGCTACTGTCTTTAATGTACGTGCGGTTATTTCATTCCCAGATAATGAGCCTGCTCCTTTCCAGGTTGTCGTACATACAGTTCAAGAAATTGGCGAGCACATCTCTGTCCTTTTAAAAGGGACGCTAAAGACAAAACGCTCGAAATATGCCGAGCAATTACTAGCCGAATTACTAGCTGAGGGAGTTACGTTAGATAAGCTATTGGACCGCTTCTCACACGGTATGAAAGAACGACCAAAACTCAAAAATGATTAAACTCGATTTAACGATGCAAAAATTTGCATCGTTATTTTTTTATTGGACAGGTAGAGATTTTAAGGTACAATACGATGTAAAATTTATAGGAGGTAACTACACTTGACTATTGCTGTTAGGGAAAAGCCATTAAAATTATCGTGGCTTGAGGCTTTAAAGAGGCGGTTATTCGAAGAGGACCCTGATTTTAGCTATTATAATGAGCAATTTCGAAGATTCGATGCTGGCTTTGCTGGTGAAAGGAAAGTTGACCATGAATGGCTTGAATTAGTATGTCCCTATACTTTTTTAGTGTTACATAATTTAATTCTGATGAATTCTGCTCAGCATTCACATCAACTCGATACGCTTTTTATTTGCAGTAATTTTGTGCTAGTTGTTGAAATAAAAAATATTAACGGACGTCTTGATTTTGACGACATTACACATCAATGTATTCGAACGAAGCCAGATGGAACTGTCGAAGGATTTCCCAATGCAATTACTCAGATCCAGCGACATATGCAATTTCTTAAAGTTATTTCCAAAAACTATTCTCTCCCCATTGAGGGTGCGGTTATCATCGCCAACCCCTCTGCGATTATTGCCAGTCATCCAAATACAATTCCGATTTTCCATGTTTCAGGACTTCAAAAACATCTTCATTCCTTTTTTAAAAAATATACACAACCCATTTTAAGCGATGAACAGTTAACTCAAATAGCTCAACAACTCCTTTGCAGACATCAGCCACCGAAAATTACGGCTTTTATTGATTCCTCAAGATATCACCAAGGTGTACTTTGTCCGCAATGCCAATACAAATCCCAAATGCACTATGCTCGCGGGATTTGGAAATGTTCGTACTGTCAATTTGCAAGCGAAGAAATTTTTGCTGAAGCTTTACAAGATTATCGATACTTAGTTGGATCAACAATTACCAATAAACAGCTACGTGAATTTTTCGGTATTCATTCCATTGATGCTGCAAATCGTTTACTTAGAAAATTTCAATTTCCCTATACAGGTTCTTATAAAAATCGTGTTTACCAATTACCCGAAAATTTAGTGGAATATATGAAGCCATTTTTCCGCTCTTCCTGAGGATATTTAGTAGGTTTTTCACCTTTGCGCGGGTATTTCCATCTTGCCCGCGAGTATTCGCTCTCTTCGCGGGTATTCACTTCTCTTCCGCGAGTATTCGCTTCTCTTCCGCGAGTATTTCACTTCTCTTCGCGAGTATTCACTCCTCTTCCGCGAGTATTCACTTCTCTCCGCGGGTATTCACTCTCTCTTCGCGGTGTTCACTTCTCTTCGCGAGTATTCACTTCTCCCCCGCGAGTATTCACTTCTCTCCCGCAAATATTGCGGATATTGCCCTCTTCCATTCGCGTATTTTCTCCCACACGAAAACGAAAAAAGAGTGTTCCATTAGTTAGGAACACTCTTTTTTATATTATCGCGTTACTTTCTCTTCGACGATTTTTTCTTTAACAACGCCGTTTGCATTTGGTACGGTGTTTGTACCATTTAAATCAGCATTTGTTCCTGGCGTTGTAGTAGTTCCTGGTACTGTTGTTGTACCTGGTGTTGTAGTTCTTGGTGTAGTAGTACCTGGTGCTGTAGCTTCAGGAAGAACAGTGTTACGGTTAACACCATTTACGTCACGATTGTAAACGTCATTTCTTCGAGACGGCTCTACAACGTCTTCTACTTTCTCAACACCTCTGCGAACGTCGTGTTTAACATTCTCCGCTGGTCTTGTTTCAACAGCTCTGTTTCCCCAGTTACAACCTCCAAGGAATAAAGCAGCAAGAATAATTGCCAAAAATGACATTCTCCACATAGAAAAATCCTCCTTTCTCGATGCTATGTCAACAAATACAATGTGTGTATTTGTGATCCTACATAGATTGCCCGGGAAAGGAGGGAACTATCCGATTTTTGTACAAACTATTTTTGTTTTTCTTTTAATAGGTGTTCAACGTATGCTGCTTCTGCTTTACAGTTGAAGCTATAGTTTGTACCTAGCTCTTTTTGCATGGCCTCGATTGTTTCAATTTGCTTAGCTGTTGGTTCTTCATTTAAAATTTTTGCAATTACTTCATCAATTTTTTGCGCCATCTCTTCATGGAATTCAGTACTCATCAAAACATCTGCTGGGATTTTTTCGATCCATGCGGCATTTACTTGAAAATAAGTTTGCCAGCTAGCAATAAAGTCTTCCATAGAAAAACGCTCTTCTTTCCAATCAATACTTGCTAAGTATGATTCAAAAGATGTTGAAATCGAACGCGTAATGCTAATTTTAACCCCTGAAGACAATTCCTTATACATCTATATAATCCTCCTACGTTTTAAAAACAAAACTAAAATTACATGTATTTCAATTCACAATCACTATACGCCATTGCATTTTTATAAAACATTTCAATCCGTGATATCTTTAACTGCATTCATGTCACTGAAAGTAATAAACTATTAAAAGGATTAACAGTAAAGACATTATTCGACATCATTATTTTATATCTTTAAGCCTATAATTGCAAATTAAGCCTGTTTTGGTTGCTCTGGCCCAATAGCGAATAAAATATCCGCTTCACATACTAATTCTCCATCGACTGTGGCCACACCGTGACCTTTGCCCATTGCTCCACGCAGTTTCACGAACTCTACCTCTAATCGAAGTTGATCTCCCGGTACTACTTGACGCTTGAAACGACAATTATCAATACCCGTCAAGAAAGCTAAACGACCTTTGAATTCATCTGCGTTTAATAACGCTACACCACCAACTTGTGCTAGCGCCTCTACTATTAAAACCCCAGGCATTACTGGGTAGCCAGGGAAATGCCCATTAAAAAAGTCTTCGTTCATAGAGACATTTTTTAAACCAACTGCACGCTTGCCTTCTTCTAATTCAACGATACGATCAACGAATAAAAAAGGATAACGATGCGGTAAAATTGCTTGAATTTGTTCTGCTGTTAACATTTTCTTTTCCCCCTTAATATCTATTTCGCCTTGGCGTAATTGCATCCGCCAGAGGCTATATCTTCATTTAGTAGGTGTTGGACACTTACTGAATGAAGATATTTTATGTAAACACAAAGTATGGTAAAGAATAATTTTATTCTTTACCATTCATAATATCAAATATATGCTGCCATGTTTCTGGTTTGAAAACGTCCATGGCTTTACCTTGTCCAATTACACTATAGCCAAACATTGCACCTACAACTGCGGCAATAACAACTAAGATGATAATAAGTACAACGCGAAGCCAAATCGGAATCAGCCGTATTTGCACCCAGCGAACCTCTCGTTGCTCTCCATTTGAGCCGTGTTCCTTCTCTTCTGGTGGCGTATCGGTTTCTTTTGTTTGCATAGAACCTCGACTTGAATCGTTTGTCATAGATTGTACTCCTCTTCATTACTTACTAAACAGTAATAACGGATTTACTATCGAATACCATTAATGAGCCCAAGCATTTGGTCTGCTAAAGTTACAGCTCTTGCATTGAATTGATAAGAACGCTGCGTCTGAATTAAATCCGTCATTTCCTTTGAAAGATCTACATTCGACATTTCTAGCGAACCGCTCTGCATGCCAATTTGCTGACGATTTGCTCCTTGTAATTCAGTGACAACTTCAGCTTGTGTATATCCAAGCTGCGCTAAGTTATTCGGCAATCCAACATAGGAGCCAGAGATTTTCTCCATTAGCTGTGGCTTTTGGAACTCTGTCACTGCTAAATCAGTACGAATAATATCTCCATTTGGATAGGATGCCTCTAATACGCCCCCATTACTAATAGCAAAACTTTTTACATTATCCGGTAATGTAATAGCTTGTCCTGCTGAGTTTGCCAATGGATATCCATCTGCAGTTACAACCATTACTGTTCCATTATTTAATGGTGATAAATAAAAGTCACCTTGACGAGTATACACTGTTTTTGTGCCATTTTCACCTTCTGGCATCAAAACATTGAAATATTGCTTTGGTTTAGTAAAAGCTAAATCAAGATCGCGATTTGTTGTTTGTAAAGAGCCTTGCTTTTGATTTGATTGGATTTGTCCAAGCATTGCACCTGAGCCATAACGGATACCAACAGGTGATTGTCGGTCAGCACGGTCTTGCTTATCATTATTAAATTGCTGATACAGCAGTTCATTAAATGTAGCTTCTTGCGTTTTATAACCGACTGTATTGCTATTGGCAATGTTATTACTAATAGTATCTAGTTTATTTTGTAATTGCCCCATCGTGTTTGTTGCTGTCATCATTGTACGTAGCATGTTCAAACGCCTCCAGTTTGCCTATTATACTTTCCCGATTTCATTTGCAGCCTTTTCCATACTGCGATCGTAAGCCTGTAACACTTTTTGATTAGCTTCGAAAGCGCGATATGCTGTCATTAAATCAGTCATTGTACGACTAGAGTCTACGTTTGAGCCCTCTAGATAATTTTGACTCAGTGTAAAGGCTACGCCATTGGCACCGTAAGCTGTCGGTAAGTTCTGACCATTTTCTGTTCGCATTAAGCCATTATCCTGTTTACTTAGCATGTTCGGATTCGCTGAAAATGATACTCCAACACGAGCTACTTGCTGATTATTAACATAAATTGCTCCGTTCTCATCTAGGCGGAAATCATCATTCGGTAGCTGGATACGCTGACCTCTGTCTGATAGCACATACAGTCCCTGTGGATTTACTAAATAGCCTTGGCCATCTAATGTAAAATTCCCGTTACGTGTATATGCTTCGCCCCCATCTGGATGTGCTAAACGGAAGAAAATAGATCCAGAAGTACCATCTTCATTTTGCGGTAAGTTTCCATCAATCAAAGCCATATCTGTTGTGAAATCAGTGCTATAGATTTGGCCTTGTATGTAATTTGGTAATGTTTCTTGCATATAAATCCCTGTATTTAATGCGCCAACTTGGCTCATATATTGAGAGCCTGCTTGCTGGTTAGCAGGTGCATTCGTTTTTCCTACACTTGACATGAGCATGTCAGGAAATGAGCGGATTGTTGATTGGTCTGCTTTAAATCCTGGTGTATTAGCATTTGATAAATTGTTGGTAAGTAATTCTGTTCGTCTTTGTTGTGCAATCATACCAGTTGCAACTGTATAAAACCCTTTAAACAAAGGAATCACCTCATTATGTTTTTATAAGGATGCGGGCACTCGATCAATGTTTTCAAGCATAATGCCTGTACCAATTGCTACACAATCCATAGGTTGCTCTGCAATGAACACAGGTACTTTTAGCTCTTCGATTAATAGCTGGTCCATACCATGTAATAATGCACCACCGCCAGTAATAATGACCCCACGATCAATTATATCAGCCGATAACTCTGGTGGTGTTTTTTCTAAAACATTTTTTGCAGATTGGACGATCATAGCAACCGATTCATGTAATGCACGTTCAATTTCTTCTGAGTGAATCGTTATTGTACGTGGTAAACCTGTCACCATGTCTCGACCACGAATGTCCATTGAATCGTTTCGGCTACCTTTAAACACTGTACCGATAGTAATTTTTATGGCTTCTGCAGTACGTTCACCAATTAGCAATTTATATTCTTTTTTAATATATTGTAAAATATCATTATCAAAAATATCTCCTGCCACTTTAATGGACTCACTCGTTACAATATCACCCATTGATAGGACTGCAATATCTGTTGTCCCGCCGCCAATATCAACTACCATATTGCCACTAGGTTGGAATATGTCCATGCCTGCTCCAATAGCTGCCACTTTTGGTTCTTCTTCTAAGTATACTTTTTTTCCACCTGATTTTTCAGCAGCTTCACGAATAGCTTTTTGTTCAACACTAGTAATGTTTGTTGGACAGCAAATTAAAATACGTGGTTTAGCTAAAAATCCTTTGACGTTTAATTTGTTGATGAAATGTTTTAGCATCGCTTCTGTAACGTCAAAATCTGCAATGACACCATCTCGTAGTGGTCGAATTGCAGTAATATTGCCTGGTGTACGCCCTACCATTTGGCGAGCCTCTTCTCCCACCGCTAATACTTTATTTGTTTTTTTATCAATCGCCACAACTGATGGTTCATTTAAGACGATTCCTTTACCTTTAACGTGGATTAATACGTTCGCAGTTCCTAAGTCAATGCCAATATCTTTCGAAAACATATTTTATAATTTCTCCTTCCCGCCATTTCCAACTATATAACGTTCATTTTTATCTGTTTATCTAGAATATTTTATCATATCGAACTGGTAATTACACCTAATTTTAGTTAACTGAACTGCATTCTTTCAATTATATGAACACTTATTGAAAAGAAGAAATCGTTTCAACATTTTTTTGACTCATCGCCTAACGTGGGGTTGATTTCCGTTCCGACTGGGTACTTTCCTGGGGGTTCGAGGCAACAGGTGTTTTTTGTGCGAAAGCGTAGCGTCAGCAACAACAGCAGGATGTTGATCACGAAGGTGTTATCACAGGACGTAATGCTTTTAGCCTTCGTTCCCCGACACGCTTCAGGGTCCCATCTGTTACGCTGATCTCCAAGGAGTCACCAAGTCTTCACTACTAATATACATGTAACAATGTTATCCCAATTTTGTGCTGAGTCTGTAAGGAAGCTTGTCCTTTGCATCAAAAAAGAACGAATCAATCTTGACTCGTTCTTTCCTTCCACTTGTTTTTCGTTGCCTCTCCTCCACGAATATGACGTACGGCCTTATGGTAGGCGAGTATTTCCTTTACTTGCTCAGCTAATCCTTCATGAATTGTTGGCAGTCGCTCTGTTAAATCTTTGTGCACCGTACTTTTTGAATAACCTGTCATTTTCGCGAGGACACGCACAGTTTCACGCGTCTCAATCAATAATTCACCGAGGCGTATGCAGCGCTTCCGAATGTGCTCGTGCACGTTCTTCGTCCTTTCCACACAATTTCACAAATGGCATCAGATGCACGTCTGCGCATTTCTTCACCTTATGTGAGGACAAAGCTGTTCAGAACACATTTTACATTTTCACGATAAAATACCGATTTTTTATGCATTCTTCATCCGCCACGTTTTACCTTCTCCCTCCAGTTACCACCAAACCAAAAAAGAGCAGCACTCGCTACTCTTTTTTTCCAACAATATCAAGAACCTTCATCTTACTTTGATAACCAATTAAATTACCATACTTATATTGTATTCCCTGAAAATTCGCTGAAGTGTTTTGATAATTAAATGTACCACTAGCATCCCACCATATATACCATCCATCAACTATATTATCGCCATCTAAGTCTTATAGACTCTCTCATATATTCTTTCAAATTAAGACCATTAAATTTAGCATATCTAATGTGGCCATATCCTAGTTCCACTGTAACTATATAAAGTTCGTTCCCTCCATGATCATAAACCGAAGACAACTGACTTGGGCTAAAATATTCATAAGTAGCGTAAACTTCTAAATAATTCAACGATGGAGCTGAAGCTCTGATTCCCAAATTTACTTCTTCTTGTTTTTGTAATTCTTCCTCAGTCAAATCAATATATTGTGCACTTGGGTACTCGACTTTAATGTTTTCTAAAAGCTGATTCTTCAGGAATTCATTTTTAATTTCATTTGAATGCTTTAGCATCTGTCCCCGTAAGCAACATTGAAATGGACAATATACCTAGAACTGCTGTTGTAAAAATTTTTTTCATACTTTTTTATTATGCTTCAGAAAATCCTATCCCAAAGCTAACTAATAATAAAAATATAGTCAAAATTACAAAACATAGACTATTGACAAAGACACTTAAAATTATAATATTTGTTTTTTTAGTTCTAATCCCCATCACCATTGAAACAATAAATCCAATATCTATTAATGCGAATAGCCATAAACAAATAGTTAGGTATGGTTCATTCACGAAACGACTAATAAAGAAAACTGCAAAAGTAGCTATGACTAATATAAGCGTAAAGATTATTGGCCTCGATTCTTTGCGAATATCTTGAAGATCACTTTCCATCAAAATCACCTCTCTGTATCTTTCATAACTGATTATCTTATATTTTTTTGCTATACAAATTTATTCAAACCCAAGAACTTGAGCAGATAACTGTTGTATCGATTAATCCTGTGTGAATATACTATTCGTAATGTTATGAAAACAACTTATACCCTCTTTTCCGAGCCGTGTTTTCGCTGGTCTTAAGCATTCATAGAATTCTTTTTTCGAAAAAATTCAGTATTAAATAAGAGGAGAAAACGATATCGTGTAAAATACAATTATCCCTCCTCAATTTTAGTTATCCTGTAAAATATCGACAAAATAGTGATATCATTTAACTAAATGATATAAATTTCGAAAAATATGATGTAACACTAACAAAAAAAATGTTAGACCTATTATATCTAGGTCTAACATTTTTCTTTTTGTCCTAGCATTGAAATAAATTAAAAGGCTAGTAATTTTTTCGGATTAATATATTTTCCGTTTTCTAGTACTTCAAAATGCAAGCTAACACCAGCTGTTTGGTTCCACTCATTGTCAGTTGCTTTTCCAAGTACTTGACCTTGAGTTACCTCATCGCCTTCCTTGACAGCAATGTCTTTTACAGAGCTATAATGTGTTTCCTTACCATCTGCATGCTCGATAACAATTTTATTGCCTGTAAATGCATCAAGTTTTACTTGTTTTACTTTACCACTAAGAGCAGCAAGTACTTCAAATTCTTCACCATTCATAGAAAGAGTAATACCGGAAGATGTCGTAAATGTTTGATTAAATACCATTAGTGCTTTTTCACGCGACTCTGCATTAGCTTCTACTTCATAAAACTCTTGCGAAACTTGCATCTTACTAAGATTCGCCTCTTTGAACGGGTACTTCATTGTTTCTGTTTTTGCATTTGTTTCAACTACAGGACCTGAATCTACTTCTGCTACGTTTGGTGACGGAGCTTCTTCTACTTTGGATACAAGACTATTGTAACCAAGTAGCAAACCTGCTAGCATTAGAGCCCCACCAGCGTAAACTGCTGGCCAAAACCATGGTTTCTTCTGTAATTGAACTTTTTCATCTTGTTGATTTTGAGAAGTTTTACTATTTTTATCCTCTCTCATTTTCATCACCTCTAGTTGCAGTGTGAACAACTAGAAGTTATTTTAAACATGCGTCTATCTTTTTTATTTCAATATCTTGATAATAATAGTGTAAAATTTCGTCAGCAGTTTTCCCATCACTTGCCATAGCCTCTGCTCCATATTGACTCATTCCTACCCCATGCCCGTATCCTTTCGTACTCACTTGTACTTTTCCAGCGGCAGAATTATAGGCAATTTTAAAATCCGTTGATGATATTTCTAAAAGTGTTCGCACTTCTCGTCCTGACCATACATTCTTACCTAACTGCATGCGCTCAACACGTCCTGAATCATTTACAAAAAACTGTACACGGTTGAAGTCACTTACCTGCCATTTAACAGGCCAAAGCGCATTCCATTCAGCTAATGTCCATTCTTTCATCGCTGAAAACTTTGGTGATGATAGATCCGAATTACTCGCAACACTTTGTAAATAAGGGACATCATTGCCACTAAAATCGTAGGCACTTTCTGTTTTCCCATTGCTCGTAGAATGAAACATTGCCGTAATTAATTCATTATTATATAGAAGAACTTGTCCTTTCGTTTCGTTAATAGCCTCGACAATTTTCTTTTCATTCCCCGGGAAATTGCTAGTCCAATTCGCTTTTCTTTGCTCCTTATTGTAAAAAACTTGTCTAGCAACAGTAGGAGCGATAGCTATTTTACCGTAATTTGTCGATTTCAACGCGTATGTCCTTGCTGCAATAGCTTGTGCCTTTAAAGCTTCTTTTTTAAATGAAACAGGCATTTCTGCAGCTACCACACCAGTTACGTAAGTTTCTAAAGGGATTTTCTCTTGTTGTCCCTCCACTTCTATGAATATTTCACAAGCTTGCTCTGTTGTTGCAGGCGAATTCTTAACCGTAAGTCTTTCACCAAATGCCACAGGAAGCATATATAATGCTCCAATCAAACAAATTATGCCTATACTCATTATCCATTTTTTCATAAGGAATAATATGCTAGAATTCTTGAAAATATGTGGACGTTGGCGAGGTAAGCAGAAGGTAATTGTTCCGATACAAACAAAAATCAATCCGAAAAATCTTAGAATCGTTCCGATAAAACTGAACGAATGTAGCAAAGCGCTTAACGAAGAAAAAACCCTCTGCTCGTAAGCAAAGGGTTTATAAATTTATTTAGTTTGTTGGTAATTCAACAGTTGCTTTTTCTTTAATGATAACTTCCTCAACTGGTACGCGTTCAATTTGTGCGCCAAGTGAAGCTAGCTTGCCATGGAAATCAACATAACCGCGATCTAAATGATGAAGCTTTGTCACTCTAGTCACACCTTCAGATACAAGGCCTGCTAAAATTAGTGCAGCCGCAGCTCGTAAATCAGTCGCCATTACTTCAGCACCCTGAAGATTTACAGGCCCTTCGATAAACACAGAACGTCCTTCTATTTTAGCACCGGCATTCATGCGACGGAACTCCTCAACATGCATAAAACGATTTTCAAATACCGTTTCCGTAATAATACTCGTACCTTCAGCAGTTAACATTAATGCCATCATTTGAGATTGCATATCTGTCGGGAAGCCTGGATGTGGCATAGTTTTAATATCAACAGCTTTTAATGTTTTAGGAGCACGTACACGGATTCCTTCATCTAGCTCAGTTATTTCTACACCCATTTCACGCATCTTTGCGATTAATGCTGTCATATGTTCAGGAACAGCATTTTCAATCGTTACATCCCCTTTTGTAATTGCTGCTGCAACCATAAATGTACCAGCTTCAATACGGTCAGGAATAATATGATGTTCTGTTCCATATAATGTATCGACTCCTTCGATACGAATCGTATTCGTACCTGCACCGATGACACGACCACCCATACTATTAATGAAGTTTGCAAGATCTACAATTTCAGGTTCTTTTGCAGCATTTTCAATTACAGTTGTTCCTTGCGCTAAGGCTGCAGCTGTCATAATATTTTCAGTTGCCCCAACGCTAGGGAAGTCCAAATACACGTTTGCGCCTTTTAAACGTCCTTCTGCCTTCGCCTCTACATATCCATGGCCAAAAGAAATTTTTGCTCCCATAGCTTCAAAGCCCTTTAAATGTAACTCAATTGGACGGGAACCGATTGCACAGCCCCCTGGTAAAGCAACACGAGCATAGCCATTTCGAGCAAGTAAGGAACCCATCACTAAAATTGATGCACGCATTTTACTGACAAATTCAAATTGAGCTTCACTAGAAAGTTCTTTTGTTGTATCTATATATACTGTATTATCCTCAGGTATATATGTAACTGCCGCATTTAGACTTTTAAGTACTTCATTTATAGTAAAGACATCTGCTAAGTTAGGGACTTCTTTAATTACATTTTCTCCTTTAGAAGCAAGTAAAGCCGCTGCTAGGATTGGTAACACCGCATTTTTTGCGCCCTCTACGCGCACTTTTCCCTGTAGCTTTTGGCCGCCAGTCACTATTATTTTTTCCACCCTATGTCCCTCCGAATTCAATCTAATAATCTATCAAAATTTTATTTTAAAAAGAAGTATAATGTCATAATCAGTAAACAAACAACTCTATAGTACAACTTTTCTTACGCTCGTTCAAGCATCCAAATCACTATTTTACGTCATTTATTGATATTTTGCTATTTATTTATTGTACGCATGATTTTTTTTTTTGTGAATGACCAATAACACGGAAGAAAAGCGTTAATTTCTAATATCTACCCAAAGATTTGTGAACAAAAACCAAATCTAATGGATTTATATCAATTATTCCAAGGAATAATTGCGTCCGAATTCATCTCATCACCTTAAGAGATGGGAGAATTCTGTACCTGTCGCTACGTTGCTTTCAGTACAAAAGACATCCGTTAAAAAAAGTTAAACTAATATTTACATATTTCAAAGGACCGCATAAATTATGTTATAAAGCCCTGTGAAATATGTAGTTCAATTACTAACGTAAAGATAGTAATAAGGGGCTATTAAAATAAATACGGAAGCTTCCCTGACCAGTTTGAAATTTGCAGAAAGAAATTAGAAACGGCTGATCCTATCGCAATACTTAATAAAATATAAATTAATTGGATTTGAAAAACTTTATTCTTCTTAAAGATTTTTTCTAGTATAAACGCTTGTAGTGCATAAAAAGTAATAGCGATAAAAAATATATGCGATAAAATCCCTATTAAAGCTTCCTGCCCTATTGCCTCATATATTTCCATGTCGGTTCCTCCATATTAATTCCTTTAGCGATACGTTCAAACGGTAGCATAATGTTAAAAAACGGACAGATGTTGAATCTGCCCGTTAAAATTTGAATTAGATATTACCCTCATGAACGTTGATACGATTCAACGCACGTTTTAATGCTAGGTCAGCACGTTTGAAATCAATGTTATCTTGTTTATCTTGAAGACGACCTTCAGCACGTTTAACGGCTTCTTTAGCACGTTTAACATCGATGCTTTCAGCAATTTCAGCAGATGGCGCTAAAATTGAGATTTTTTCAGGGCGAACTTCAATGAAACCACCGCTTAAGGCAACTAGTTCAGTTGAACCGTCTTCTTTTTTAAGCTTCACTGCACCAATTGCAAGTGGAGCAACCATAGGAATATGGCCTGCAAGAACACCGATTTCACCTGAAGTTGTTTTAGCGATTACCATTGATACTTCAGAATCGTATACTGGGCCGTCGGGAGTGACAATATTGACTAGAACTGTCTTCATATTTTTTCCTCCTCGTCCCTAGTATTAAACCTCTACGCCCATGCTTTTCGCTTTTTCAACTACTTCATCAATAGATCCAACTAGACGGAAAGCATCTTCTGGTAGATGATCCCATTTGCCATCAAGGATTTCCTTGAATGAGCGAACAGTTTCTTTGACAGGTACATAAGAACCTTTTTGACCAGTAAATTGTTCCGCAACGTGGAAGTTTTGAGATAAGAAGAATTGAATACGACGAGCACGTTCTACTGTTTGTTTATCTTCATCAGATAATTCATCCATACCTAAGATAGCAATGATATCTTGTAATTCACGGTAACGTTGGATTGTACGTTGTACACCAGTAGCAATTGCGTAGTGCTCAGCGCCTACGATTTCTGGTGATAAAGCACGAGAAGTCGAAGCTAATGGGTCAACCGCAGGGTAGATACCCATTTCTGATAATTTACGCTCAAGGTTAGTAGTCGCATCTAAGTGGGCGAAAGTTGTAGCTGGAGCCGGGTCAGTATAGTCATCGGCTGGTACATAGATCGCTTGAATAGAAGTTACAGAACCTTTGTTAGTAGATGTGATACGTTCTTGTAATTTACCCATTTCAGTTGCAAGTGTTGGTTGGTAACCTACCGCAGAAGGCATACGACCTAATAGGGCAGAAACCTCAGAACCTGCTTGTGTGAAACGGAAGATATTGTCGATGAATAAAAGTACGTCAGCACCTTGCTCATCACGGAAGTATTCTGCCATTGTAAGACCAGTTAAAGCTACACGCATACGTGCACCTGGTGGCTCGTTCATTTGACCGAATACCATCGCTGTTTGCTTGATAACGCCTGAATCGCTCATCTCGAAGAATAAGTCGTTCCCTTCACGAGTACGCTCACCTACACCAGCGAATACAGAGATACCTGAGTGCTCTTGTGCGATGTTGTTGATTAATTCTTGGATTAATACAGTTTTACCTACACCGGCACCACCGAATAGACCGATTTTACCACCTTTGATATATGGTGCTAATAAGTCTACTACTTTGATACCTGTTTCAAGAATTTCAACTGTAGTTGAAAGTTCATCGAAAGATGGTGCTTCGCGGTGAATTGAATCACGACGAACGTCAGCTGGAATCTCTTCACCTAAGTCGATTACTTCTCCAAGTACGTTGAATACACGACCTAAAGTAACTTCACCAACTGGTACTGAGATAGCTTTTCCTGAGTCTGTTACTTCTGCTCCACGTTGTAAGCCATCAGTAGATGACATTGCAATTGTACGAACAGAATCATCACCTAAATGAAGAGCAACTTCTAATGCAAGAATTGTTGGTTCTTCATTAGGACGTTCAATCTTAACTGTTAATGAGTTATAGATTGCTGGTAATTGGCCATTGTTAAATTTTACGTCAACAACTGGACCCATTACTTGAATAACATGTCCTTTATTCATTACTGTGTATCCTCCTATCGTATTCTTATACGACATTGGGAAGCTGGGCCTATTCTAAGGCTGCAGCTCCACCAACGATTTCTGTAATTTCTTGTGTAATCGCCGCTTGACGTGCACGGTTATATTGCAATGAAAGGTCTGAAATAAGATCAGATGCGTTATCAGTTGCATTTTTCATAGCCGTCATACGAGAAGCATGTTCACTTGCTTTTCCATCTAATAATGCGCCGTAAACTAAGCTTTCCGCGTATTGTGGAAGTAATACTTCTAGAATTGCTTCACCAGATGGCTCGAATTCGTAAGAAGCATTACTGCTAGCAGGTGCAAGATCCGTTAATGGAAGAAGTTTTTTCTCTGTCACTTCGCTAGCAATAGCGCTGACAAAGTGATTGTAGTACATATAAAGTTCATCATACGTACCATCAGTGAACATACCAACAGCTTTACGAGCGATTTCTTTAATATCAGCAAATGTTGGTTGGTCCGGAAGACCGATAACATCGCTGATGACATTATGATCACGTTTCACAAAGTAGTCACGAACAACACGACCTACTGCTAAAATAACGTATTCGTCTTTTGATTTATGACGCTCGTCAATTGTACGTTGTACTTGACGTAGGATACTTGAGTTGTAAGCACCTGCAAGCCCACGGTCAGAACCAATGACTAAGTAAGCTGTTTTCTTAACAGGACGAGCAGTTAACATTGGATGTCCACTGTCTTTTGTTCCTGAAGCGATTGCGCCTACTACGTCCTGGATTTTTTCCATGTAAGGAACGTACGCTTTAGCATTTTGCTCTGCACGACGTAACTTGGAAGAAGAAACCATCTGCATCGCTTTCGTAATTTGTTTCGTACTCTTTGTAGAATTAATACGACCTTTTATTTCGCGTAAGTTTACCACTGGTATTTCACCACCTTTTGTTTTTTAATCAAGTGACTAGCTCGAACTTATTCTGATTTAGCGAAAGTTTTTTTGAACTCAGTTAAAGCTGCTACGTAATCCGCATCAGGAGCAAGTTCTTTTGTAGTACGAACGTGATCTAAAACGTTTGTGTGGTTTGTTTCTAACCAGCTTAAGAATTCACCTTCAAAGCGAACGATATCTTGTACTGGAATATCATCTAAGTGACCTTTAGTTAATGCATAAAGGATAGCAACTTGCTTTTCAACTTTAAGTGGTTTGTTTAGGTCTTGTTTAAGCACTTCAACCGTACGTTTACCACGCTCAAGTTTAGCAAGTGTGATTTTATCTAAATCTGAACCGAATTGAGCAAATGATTCAAGCTCACGGAATGCAGCTAAGTCAAGACGTAGAGTACCCGCAACTTTTTTCATCGCTTTAATTTGAGCAGATCCACCTACACGTGATACAGAAAGACCGGCGTTAATCGCTGGACGTACACCTGAGTTGAATAAGTCAGATTGTAAGAAAATTTGTCCATCAGTAATTGAGATTACGTTAGTTGGGATGTATGCAGAGATATCCCCAGCTTGTGTCTCAACGAATGGAAGAGCTGTAATAGAACCATTTTGATATGTTTCATTTAACTTCGCAGCACGTTCAAGTAAGCGGCTGTGTAAGTAGAACACGTCACCAGGGTATGCTTCACGACCTGGAGGACGGCGTAGAAGAAGTGAAAGTTCACGGTAAGCTGATGCTTGTTTAGAAAGATCATCATACACGATTAATACGTGCTTACCTTGTAACATGAATTCTTCTGCCATAGAAACACCAGCAAATGGTGCTAAGTATAGTAATGGAGCTGGTTGAGACGCAGCAGCAGTTACAACGATTGTATAATCTAATGCACCGTGCTTACGTAACGTTTCAACTACACCACGTACAGTTGATTCTTTTTGACCGATAGCAACATAGATACAAATCATATTTTCACCAGTTTGGTTTAAGATTGTATCGATTGCTACTGATGTTTTACCAGTTTGACGGTCACCGATGATTAACTCACGTTGACCACGACCGATTGGTACTAAAGCGTCAATCGCTTTGATACCAGTTTGTAGTGGTTCGTGTACTGATTTACGAGCCATTACACCGAAAGCTGGACTTTCGATTGGACGAGATTTTGTTGTGTTGATTGGACCTTGTCCATCCACTGGTTGACCAAGTGGGTTTACAACACGGCCAATTAGTTCTTCACCAACTGGTACTTCCATGATACGACCTGTACGACGAACTTCATCGCCTTCTTTGATGTCAGCGTATGGACCTAAGATTACGATACCAACGTTACCTTCTTCTAGGTTTTGAGCCATACCCATAACACCGTTAGAGAACTCTAGAAGTTCTCCAGCCATGGCGTTGTCGAGGCCATGAGCAAGAGCGATACCGTCACCAATACGGATAACTGTACCAACTTCGCTTACTTTAAGTTCAGATTCATAATTCTCAATCTGTTGTTTAATCAGACTGCTGATTTCTTCAGCCTTGATGCCCATGTATGTCACCTCTCACATTTCTAAATTATTAACCGATTAATTCACGTTTTAGGCGCTCAAGCTTGTTCGCTACTGAGCTATCATAAATATGATTACCGATTTGAACACGAATACCACCAAGAAGCGATGGATCAATTTCGTTTGTAATGTTTAATGATTGTTTCCCTACAAGTTTCGCAAATGTTGTAGAAATATTAGCGCTTTCTTCAGCAGAAAGTGCACGTGTAGAGAATACTGTTGCATCTGCAGTACCTTGTGCCTGTGCAGCAAGCTCAGCATATGCGTTCGCAATAAGCTTCACTTCGTTTACACGTTTTTTCTCAACAAGTAGTTGAACTGTGTGTAAAACATCTGGAGTTGCACCTGCAAAGATTTCAGCTACCATTTGTTTCTTACGTTCGATAGAGAACTTAGGAGCATTTAAAAGTGTTAAAAAATCAGGAGATTCTTTGACTACTTTTGTTAGCTCGTTTAAGTCTGCTCCAACTTCAGCAAGAATGTTTTTTTGTTGCGCTAATTCAAAAAGCGCTTGTGCGTAACGTTTTGCTACAGTTGAATTACTCATCGAGCTTCCCCTGCCTTCGCAATCGTCTCTTCAATTAGAGCACGGTTGTCTGCCTCAGAAATCTCTTTGCTAAGGACTTTAGATGCTGCAAGTACAGATAATGAAACGACTTCATCACGTACAGCTGCAATAGCTTTTTCTTTTTCAGACTCAATTTCACGTAAAGCCGATTCTTTTAAGCGGTTTGCTTCATTGCGAGCTGCAGTAAGAATTTCTTCTTTTTGCACTTCGCCTTGCTTCTTAGCGCCTTCAACAATCGATTGTGCTTCCGTACGAGCTTCTTTAAGAAGGCTCTTTTGTTCTTCTAAATATTGATGCGAATCTTTGCGCGCTTTTTCAGCTGCTTCGATTTCACTAGCTACTAATTCTTCACGTTGTTGCATGATGCCCATAAGTGGACCCCAAGCGAACTTTTTAAGTAATAGCATTAGTAATAAGAAGATAACTAATGTTGCGGCGATATCACCACTATTGAAACCAGGACTAGCATTGCCTAGTACAAGATTATCTAAAAACACGATTGTTTCACTCCCTTCAAGAGCTTTGACTTCAACATAATAAATTAATTACTTGAAAAACTACCTATTTTAAAAAGCTATATTTACACATAGCTTTTATCAGTTCCAAAATGAATGGCGAAGTTTCATCTGGAGATTCCTGCTTCGCCACTAGAATTCAGTGTACAACTGAATTATTTGTTCATTACGATGAATGCGATTACTACTGCGATGATTGGTAGGGCTTCAACTAATGCAACCCCGATGAACATTGTAGTTTGAAGAACGCCACGAGCTTCTGGTTGACGAGCGATACCTTCTACTGTTTTTGAAACGATAAGACCGTTACCGATACCTGCACCAAGTGCACCTAAACCGATTGCGATTGCTGCTGCTAATAAACCTAATGAACCTGTCATTTGAAAATTTCCTCCTTGGAATTGTTTGTTTTTTTTTTGGGTTCAAGCATAAGGTGTATGCTTTATATTAATGGTCATCGCTCACTTTATGAGCCATGTAAACCATTGTTAACATTGTGAAGATAAAGGCTTGGATAAAGCCGATGAAAATTGAGAAACCTTGCCATGCCATCATTGGAACAATTGCTCCGATGAATCCAACAGCACCAGATGATGCTAAACCTGCGATTAAGCCAAGTAGAATCTCACCTGCATAAATGTTACCGTAAAGACGAAGACCTAATGTTAAAGTGTTCGCAAATTCTTCAACGATTTTTAGCGGGAACATGAATGACATTGGTTTGAAGAATGTACCAACATAATGGCCTGTCCCCTTCATTTTAATACCATAGAAATGTGTTAAGGCTAAAATCATTGCTGCAAGCGTCATTGTAACAGTTGGGTCAGCTGTAGGAGATTTCCACCAAAGTTCGCCGTTATAGGCGATCGAGAATGGAAGACCTAATAAGTTAGATACAGCGATAAACATAATTAGTGTGATACCTAATACGTGGAATCGCCCACCAGTTTTCCAGTCCATATTGCTTTTTATGATGTTCTTTACGAAATCCATAATCCATTCCATAAAGTTTTGCATACCTGTAGGTTTTAACTTTAGGCTTCTAGTTGAAATAAAAGCGATTAAGAAAACGATTACGGCCGCAACTAGTAACATCATAACAGTTGAAAGGTTGAACGTTAGCTTGAACAAACCAAAATCAACTACTTTTAATGGAGCTTCATGATTCATTGTTATTTTTCACCTCTCTTTCTAATTTAAAGCACATTAGCGGTTCCTTACATGTGACACTATTCTCTCGACAAAGAGAAAAACGTACGGAATCATTAGCCCTATGACCGTGCTAATTAAGTGAAAATAGTTTGGCAACGAAATGGCTAAAGCGACTGCCGCTACACCTGATGCAAAGCGAAGCGCTGTACCAAGTGAGCCTACTTTCTTCCCTTCACTAATGGATCGATCAAACTTCTCCATACGGCGAACTAAAATCCAAAAATTATACGTACCAAAGAATGCACCGATTGCGATGCCTGCAAAAACCGTCTGATAGGGTGTAAATCCCCAGCCTAATGCACAGAGTGCGAGCAAAAAAAATAACGCTCTCTTCTGCACAGCAAAAATGTGATGCAAATCTAGCATTGGTTTATAATCTCCTGAATCATTTTTTCGAGTAAAGAAACGTTTGCTGACCACTATGTGAAATCAGAAAAGAGCAGTGAAAAACACTACTCACAGCGGAATAGTAACGGGAGAGCGTTAATTTGAAATTACAGGTGTAAATCCCAAAAAATATCTTACACCCCGAAACGCACAAAACGTTGCAAATCGACAGTTTTTGGTTTGAACTGTCAATTTAGTAGAAACTTGATGTAACAAGTGTTTCAACCTATATTTACGATTAGAAACCCTTATCATTATTACCCTTTGTAAGCATACAATAGGAGATATTTGAAGTCAATTAGTAAAGGAGAAAAACTTCACAGCCACTATACTCTTGTCAAATTGTTGACAAATTTGTGTATGAAAATTCATAGCTTCAAAATCATGGTTCACGTTTGTGCAAAAAAAAGCTAATTTACGACGCATATATGCTCGTAAATTAGCCCACCCATCACAATTAGTACATTAGGCTCATTTTTTGTTTTAAAAAGGGGATATTACTTGCTTTTTTGTAAAAATCCTAGAAGGGTCTTCACAATACGTTCAGAAGCATGTCCATCACCATAAGGGTTTGATGCTTTTGCCATTGCTTCATAGGCATTTTCATCTTCTATTAATTGCTTAGCTAAAGAGTAGATTGTTTCTTCTTCTGTTCCTGCTAGCTTAAGAGTCCCTGCTGCAATACCTTCTGGACGCTCTGTTGTATCTCTAAGTACTAAAACTGGTTTACCTAATGAAGGGGCTTCTTCTTGAACGCCACCAGAATCAGTTAAAATCATATAAGAATTAGCCGCAAAATTATGGAAATCGAAGACCTCAAGAGGTTCAATTAAATGTACACGCTTATGATCTCCTAAAATTTCATTCGCTATTTCTCTTACAGCTGGGTTCATATGAACTGGATAAACAACTTGTACATCCTCATGCTCTGCTAAAATTCTAGTAATTGCTCTAAACATATGACGCATAGGCTCACCTAGATTTTCACGACGATGTGCTGTTAATAGAATCATACGATCTGACCCTATTTTTTCTAACACAGGGTGTGTGTAATGTTCACTTACTGTTGTAGCTAATGCGTCGATAGCTGTGTTACCCGTAACAAAAATAGTGTCAGGATTTTTATTTTCATCTAAAAGGTTTTTCTTTGATACTTCCGTTGGTGCGAAATGAAGGTCAGCCATAACACCTGTTAACTGGCGGTTCATTTCCTCTGGGTATGGTGAATACTTATTCCAAGTTCGAAGACCTGCTTCTACATGCCCGATTGCAATTTGGTTATAAAATGCAGCTAGACTTGCAATGAAAGTTGTTGCTGTATCGCCATGTACTAAAACAATATCCGGTTTCGCTTCTTTCATGACTTTGTCTAAGCCTTGTAATGCATTAGTCGTCACATCAATTAATGTTTGACGATCCTTCATAATATTTAAATCGTAGTCTGGTGTAATTTTAAATGTTTCTAAAACTTGGTCGAGCATTTGGCGATGTTGTGCTGTTACCGTCACAACCGATTCTATTTGCTCAGGATACTTTTGTAATTCCAATACAAGTGGAGCCATTTTGATAGCCTCTGGTCTCGTACCGAAAATCGTCATTACTTTCCATTTTTTCGTCAAAACGATTTGCACCGTCCTTTGTTTTATTTGTATGAAAAGTGGTTACCCCCATTGATCGTCATCATATGAAGCAAGTGTCGAACTTCAAGAGAAGTAATTCGCCTAACATACTATGAAACGTCCTTCAATATTGAAGGACGCTCCCAAAAATTTTAAGTTTCCTAAAAATTACATACTAAATCTATTTTTCATTGGCTTATCATCATAACGTGAGGTTGATTTCCGTTCCGACTGGGCGCTTTCCTGGGGGCGTCCGATGAGCCGCTTCGCTTCGCTGCAGGGTCTCATCTGTAACGCTGATCCCCGAGGAGTCGCCCAGTCTCCACTCCAATCAACTTATCATCATGATATACGTTTTAACAAAATGTCATCCCTATTTTCCGTTGGTGAATTTTGTTAATACCATTGAATATTGTTCAGTATTATTTTGTACCGAATAGGCGGTCGCCTGCATCACCTAAACCAGGGACAATGTAGCCATGGTCATTTAGTTTTTCATCAAGTGCAGCAATATAAATATCTACATCTGGATGTTGTTCTTGAATTTCTTTTACACCCTCTGGCGCAGCGATTAAGCACATAAATTTAATGCTTTTCGCACCACGTTTTTTCAGTGAGTTGATCGCTTCCACTGCTGATCCACCTGTTGCAAGCATTGGGTCTACAATGATGAAATCACGTTCTTCAACATCTGCAGGAAGTTTTGCATAGTATTCTACAGGTTTTAAAGTTTCTGGATCACGATAAAGACCGATATGACCAACTTTAGCAGCTGGAATTAGATTTAATACGCCATCTACCATGCCAATACCTGCACGTAAAATCGGTACAATCGCAATTTTCTTACCAGAAAGTACTTTTGTTTTAGCAACTGTAACAGGTGTCTCAATTTCAATTTCCTCTACTGGCATATCACGTGTAATTTCGAATGCCATTAATGTTGCAACTTCGTCTACTAGCTCACGAAATTCTTTTGTTCCTGTTTTCTTATCACGAATATAAGTTAACTTGTGTTGGATTAGTGGATGATCAAATACGTATACTTTGCTCAAAGGGATTCTCTCCTAACCGTTCGGATTTCATTTTTATCTCACCTAGTATAACAGAAAAAAGGAGTCGTCTCAAAAATAAATTTGGGACAACTCCTTTTCAAGAATGTTTGCTACATATAATAGCGATTATTTATCGAGTATTGCATCTAACTGTTCTATTGTCATCGGCTTGTAATAGAAATAACCTTGTCCTACTGTACAGCCGAGTGCACGCAAAATTTCAACCTGCTCTTTATTTTCAATACCTTCTGCGACTGAAGTCATTCCTAAGTTTAATGCTAATTGAATAATGGATCGGACAATAGCAAGTGTCGCAGCATCATGAATATCATTAATAAAGCTTCGGTCTATTTTCAATTCAGTAAACGGCAGTCTTTGTAAATAACTTAGTGATGAAAAACCTGTTCCAAAATCGTCCACCGAAGTTTTAAAGCCGTACTCTTTTAATTCCTGGATAATAGAAAAAGCAGTCTGAAAATCAACTAGCCCAATATTTTCTGTTACTTCTAAAATGATATATTTCGGATCAATATCGTATTTCCGAACGAGCTCCAGTGTATCCTGTACAAAATTAGCATAGTAAAAATGATCAGGCGAAATATTTACTGCTACCTTCACTAATTTTTTCCCTAATTTTTTGCGCTCTGCTAGCCAGGAAAGAACAATCTCTAATATTTGATTATCGATTTCTCGTACCTTTCCTACACTTTCTGCCACTGGAATAAAAATTGCCGGTGACACGAAACCGAGTTTTGGAGAAATCCAGCGGGCAAGCGCTTCAATACTTTGAATTTCACCTGTCCGTAAATCAACCTTTGGCTGTAAATTTACCGAGATTTCTTTATTTTTTATTGCTTGTGCCAAATGGTTTAACACTGTCATTTGCTGCTCAAGCACATCATTTCTTTCTAGTGTGAATATTTCCATATGAGTACCTGGTTTATTGGCCGCAAAGGATACAGCATTATCCGCAAAGCGAATCGCATCAGCAATTTTTATCTCATTGTTGTATAAAGCAATTCCAGTCTTCAGTGTAATATAAATTTGCTTCCCACCCACAATAAAGGGTTGACGAATAATCTCTTTTATCCGCCTTTTATAATAGAAGAAATCTTCATCGGATGTCGCATTTGCAATGATTAAACTAGAGCTTGTAAATCTAGCAATATATTCTTTATGATCATGCTTCTCTTCATTTAGACGTTTAGCAATTTGTCTTAAAAGTTCATCTCCCGCTTCACGACCATATAACTCGACAATTTGATGGAATTCGCTTGGCTTTAAGATTTTGATATTCCCATTTTGACCGTATTCTTTTTCTACCTTGTTTAAAAAACCATGTCGATTAGGCAGCCCCGTTGTGATATCGATATAGGCTAAATCCCATATCTTTTTTTGTGTTTTTGCATATGAGTATGCCAATGCAACAAGAGCACCGATTTTTCGGAACATGCATTCAAAAGACTTTTGCTCAGCACAAGAATGTTGCCTTAAAAAAATTGCGAACAATCCAATTGCTTGTTGTTGTTGATTGTAAATCGGCATAAACCATCCAAATGGCATTTCAGATGCATTAGCAAACATTTTATGTTCTATTGGAATATCGATTTCATCCAAACTCTTAACTAGAATAGATGTTTCCTCTTGCATTACTCTTTTAAAAAATTCTTTGTTATCACAACACTCCGGCAAATCTTTTATTTTGTCATTCCCTTTAAAAATCCGTAATTGATCTGCCTCTGTTTTGACAAGCACCATGCTTGATATTTTGGGCATAAAAAATTCATCTAGACTACTGCAAATAACACTCATCTTTTTATCAAAAGAATAGTCCTTTTCAATCGCTTCGTACATAGTTTTCTCAAGGCGCATTAAAAATTCTTCGGTATGATAGTAAGTAACATCCTTCATAACTACTAGTACAAATAATGTTTCATTTTTATTATTTTGAAATGGGAGTGCTTGTATCTCTGCCCAAAAAGGAGATTTGTCGAAGCAACTATGGTGCAATTTTGCTTGTACTATGGCTCCGCTATGTATTTTATCTTTAATCATTTCAATAGTTGTCTGTTCTTCGTTTGACATCAATGAAAAATAATCGTTATTTATTATTTGCGAACGAGTAGTATTTGTAAGTGTACAAAAAGAATCATTACATTCTAATATGCCATGGTTATTTGTTGCATCAAAAATAACGTAACTTTCTTTAGAATTATCACCTAACCTACGAATTGTATTTAATAGCATTTCATGTTCTTTGATCATTGTTTTAGTAACCATTCAGCCCCTCCTCCCTTTATCTCTATCAATATTACTCGGCATAATTGTAGCTGACGTTTCGCTGTCGCTACGCTTTCGGTACAGAAAATAATTGCCGAAAGAAGTTAAATCTCTCTTACATTGTATATAAACATTCAATAAATTGTCACTTTTATAAAAACAATTCTGGACATTATCTGTCTCTCTCTACTATATAATATATCCTTTCCTACTAAGTTTATGTAAATAAATTCAAAAATGAGAGTATTTTATTTCCAAATTAGCAAAAAATAGCTCTTCACCGAAACGTATGGTCGATTTTCGTTCCACTTTGGATAATATATTTCTGTGCGAAAGCGAAGCGACAGCAACAGCAACAATATGTTTTATCTGTGCGAAAGCGTAGCGGCAGCAACAATATGTTTTATCTGTGCGAAAGCGTAGCGACAGCAACAATAAGAAGTGGGTTATGAGGAATTATTACAGGATATTGCCCCCCGCTCCATGGCTCGTCCTTGACGCTAATCCTCAAGAAATCGTCTAGCTTGCACTGCAGACAATTGCAAAAAAGCTGTGGTTAAAGTGCATTTATCACTTTAACCACAGCTTTATCTAATCAATTATACCTCTGCATAATTGCGTCTGGAATCGGCTTTGTGCTTGCATAAAGAATTCCGTCTCGATTCCGTGACATCCGCCAGAGGCTTATGCTGAAAGAAGTTAAATTATACGTATAATGGATGTTTATCAGTTAATGCTTTTACGCGAGCTTTTGCTTCAGCTTTTACTGCTTCATCTTCTGGATTTCTAAGAACCGTAGCAATAATGGCACCTACTTCTTTCATGTCCTCTTCATTGAAGCCACGAGATGTTACTGCCGGTGTACCAATACGGATACCAGAAGTTACGAATGGAGATTCTGTATCGTAAGGAATTGTATTTTTATTTGTTGTAATACCTACTTCATCAAGTGCGTGCTCTGCTACTTTTCCTGTTAGGCCAAGAGATTTCACATTAAGAAGTAACAAGTGGTTATCCGTACCACCAGATACAATTTCAACACCTTCTGCAATTAATACTTCTGCTAAAGCTTTCGCATTAGCTTTAATTTGTTTTGCATACTCTTTGAATTCTGGTTGTAATGCTTCACCGAATGCTACAGCTTTTGCAGCGATTACGTGCATTAATGGTCCACCTTGGATACCTGGGAATACAGATTTGTTAAGCTTTTGCTCCCATTCTTTCGAAGCAAGGATTAAACCACCACGTGGGCCACGTAATGTTTTATGTGTTGTAGATGTCACAAAATCAGCGTATGGCACTGGTGATTGGTGCTCACCAGCAGCTACAAGACCAGCGATATGCGCCATATCCACCATGAAATATGCTCCTACTTCATCAGCGATTTCACGGAATTTAGCAAAATCGATTTCTCGTGGGTATGCAGATGCACCTGCAACAATTAGTTTGGGCTTATGTTCTAACGCTTTTTGACGTACATCTTCATAATTGATTACTTGAGTATCTTCCGTTACGCCATATTCAACGAAGTTATATAGAATACCTGAGAAGTTTACAGGAGATCCATGTGTTAAGTGACCGCCATGAGATAGATTCATCCCAAGTACAGTATCGCCTGGTTCTAAAATCGTGTGGTATACAGCCATGTTTGCTTGTGCACCAGAGTGTGGTTGTACGTTTGCATATTCTGCACCAAAGATTTCTTTCACACGATCACGTGCGATATCTTCCACAACATCTACGTGTTCACAGCCGCCATAGTAGCGTTTACCTGGATAACCTTCAGCATATTTATTAGTTAGAACAGAACCTTGTGCTTCCATTACTGCTTCAGATACAAAGTTTTCTGATGCGATTAACTCAATATTTGCTTGTTGACGTTTTTTTTCCGCAAGAATTCCGTCTAATACTGCTTTGTCTTGTACTGCTAATTTTTCGTATGCCATGTTTGAAAAAGCCTCCTAAGTATAATCGTTCTTTGTATACCACTGATTTCAGAGGTAATTTTATTTATATACTGCACGCTCTCCGCCAATCAGCTTTGGACGTGTTGTTGCAATTGTCACAACCGCTTCTCCTACCATTCGCACAGAAGTACGAACTGGAACAGCTACTGCCTTTAAATGCATACCTATAAGTGTTTGACCAATGTCAATACCTGCATTTGCTTGCACAGCTTCCACAACAACTGGATTTGTAAATTGTGTAAACGCATAAGCAGACATCGAGCCGCCTGCTGTACGAACTGGTACAACTGTTACTGGTTCATAACCAAATTGGTCTGCTGTTGTTGCTTCCATTGTAATAGCACGATTAATATGCTCACATCCTTGGAACGCTAGATGTAGTTGATGTTTCTTTGCAAATGCCTGCAACGGCTCAAAAATTGCTTCTCCAATTTCAAGCGCGCCCGCTGTGCCAATTTTCTGACCAATCACTTCAGATGTCGAGCAGCCTACAACAAAAATAGTATTTGGTCGTAGAGTTACCTGCTCTTCAAATTCACTGAGTAACTGAGTCAAATGTGTTCGTATTTGTTGAACAACCACTATGCTCAGCCCCTTATTCTAAATTATTTATGTCACATAGCTAAAAAGCACTCCAATTTCTTTGATGACACTTTTTAGCTTAGGGACATATATTAACAAACTAAATTGCTTTTCTTACTGCTCAAGCTCAGCGATTTTTTCAATGCGGCGCGTATGACGGCCACCTTCAAAATCTGTCTCAAGCCATACTTTAGCGATTTCACGCGCAAGGCCTGGCCCAATAACACGCTCACCCATTGCTAAAATATTAGAATCGTTGTGGCAACGCGTTGCTTTCGCACTAAATAAATCATGCACTAAAGCACAGCGAATCCCCTTAATTTTATTTGCAGCAATAGACATACCAATGCCTGTACCACAAATTAAAATACCTTTATCAAATTCCCCGCTAGCAACACCTTCAGTAACTGGTTTTGCATAATCAGGATAGTCTACTGAATCCGCAGATTGTGGACCAAAATCTTCGTAGCTAATATGTAGCTCATCTAACAGCTGCATAATCTCACGACGTAAGTTATTGCCTCCGTGATCAGAAGAAATTGCTATTCTCACTGGGTTCCCTCTTTTCGAAATTATAGTCAACACTAGTGTACCACTTCTATCTCAAGAATAACATGATTTTTCTTGCGTTTTTATGCTGATTTCTCCTAAAAGACGAACATTTCTTGTAATCAATCATCAAAACATTCACTTTTAAAGTCCTTTTTCTGTGGATATTGTGAATATCATGTTGATAAATTCGGATAACAGTCTTTTGTTGCAATGTTCTATCTTCTAAAGTTTTTTTACCTTTGCAATTGCAGTGGACATGCTATATCAATATTTTTTCAGTAGTTAGCACTATAGAGGGATTCTATGTAAAATGCGAGTGTGGCGTAATGGATGTGAACTTTCTTAGTTTGATGTACTATCCGTCGCTTTGAGTTTTGTTCGTCACTTCAACTCTTCTTTCCGTCGTTCTGATTGCTTCATCCGTCACTTCAGCTGTTCTTTCCGTCGTTGCCGCTCTTCTTTCCGTCGCTTCGAATTCGATCCGTCACTTCAACTCTTCTTTCCGTCGTTCTGATTGCTTCATCCGTCACTTCGGCAGTTCTTTCCGTCGTTGCTGCTCTTCTTTCCGTCGCTTCGAATTCTATCCGTCACTTCAACTCTTCTTTCCGTCGTTCTGATCGCTTCATCCGTCGCTTCGGCAGTTCTATCCGTCGTTGCCGCTCTTCTTTCCGTCGCTTCGAATTCTATCCGTCACTTCTACTCTTCTTTCCGTCGTTCTAATCGTTTCATCCGTCGCTTCGGCAGTTCTTTCCGTCGTTGCCGCTCTTCTTTCCGTCGCTTCGAATTCTATCCGTCACTTCGACTCTTCTTTCCGTCGTTCTGATCGCTTCATCCGTCGCTTCGGCAGTTCTTTCCGTCGTTGCCGCTCTTCTTTCCGTCGCTTCGAATTCTATCCGTCACTTCGACTCTTCTTTCCGTCGTTC
>NZ_JBNNVB010000011.1:47842-88567 GCF_050280325.1 Lysinibacillus sp. NPDC093216
TCTGATCACTTCATCCGTCGCTTCGGCAGTTCTTTCCGTCGTTGCCGCTCTTCTTTCCGTCGCTTCGAATTCTATCCGTCACTCCTGCTCTTCTTTCCATCGTCCTGGTCGCTTCATCCGTCGCTTCGGCAGTTCTTTCCGTCGTTGCCGCTCTTCTTTCCGTCGCTTCGAGTTCTATCCGTCACTTCGACTCTTCTTTCCGTCGTTTTGGTCGCTTCATCCGTCGTTTCGGCTCTTCTTTCCGTCGTTCTGATCGCTTCATCCGTCGCTTCGGCAGTTCTTTCCGTCGTTGCTGCTCTTCTTTCCGTCGCTTCAAATTCTATCCGTCACTTCGACTCTTCTTTCCGTCGTTTTGGTCGCTTCATCCGTCGCTTCGGCAGTTCTTTCCGTCGTTGCCGCTCTTCTTTCCTTCGCTTCGAGTTCTATCCGTCACTCCTGCTCTTCTTTCCGTCTCTTCGCCTGTTCCATCCGTCGTTACTGCTCTTCTTTCCGTCGCTTCGAATTCGATCCGTCGCTTTGCCTCATCTATCAGCCACTATCACCTCTGGGGGCACCATAAACAACCTCATACAACATAAAAAAAAACTGTAGCAAACTCGAACCTCATTCGAGTTTATCTACAGTCTAAAATCTTCACCATTTATGCTTGTCTATCAAATTGTTGAATCATTTTATGCAGCTCTTCTGATTGTTTCTTTAAACCTTCTGCTAGTTTTCCTATTTGTTCAATTGCGTATGCTTGTTCTTCTGCTGCACTGCGAACTTCTTGTGCACCTGCTGACGTTTCTTGAGCAATGGCTGCAACCTCTTGAGATTGACGAGCAGTTGTTTCAATATTATGCATTTGCTGCTCAATAAGTGTAGAAATTTCTACAATCGCTGTCGCCATTTCATGTACACTTGAAGACATCCCTTCAACTGCTGTTGTTGTTTCTGATACACGTGCGGCTTCTTTTGTCGCAAATGTCACCTGTTGGTTCATTTGTTTTACAACAATTTCAACGTTTTGTTGCATGGATTGAATAAGGGAAGTAATGCCCTGTACCGCCTTCGCACTTTCATCCGCTAAACTACGAACTTCTTCAGCTACAACGGCAAAACCTTTGCCATGTTCACCAGCACGCGCTGCTTCGATTGAAGCGTTTAAAGCTAGTAAATTTGTTTGTGCTGCAATATCACCAACTAAGCTAATGATGCGCTCTACCTGTCCAGCATTTTCCTCTAATAGATGAATGCTTTCTAATGCCTCAGTATTGCCAGCCGCGATTTGCTGAATACTATTCACTAATGTTTCGATCGCTGTTGTTGTTGTCGTTAAATTATGTAAAATCTCTTTAGATTGCGTTGCTGATGCCTCTGCTCTACTATTAACTTCTGTCGCGAGAGCTCGTACATCTTCAATTGCTTCAGCTGTATCTTGGACTGCCGTTGCTGATGTCTCTGCACCAGAAGAAATATGCTTTACTGTAGAAGCAATATTCTCTGCTTTTTTTGTTGCAACAGCTGCTTCATCAGATAGTTGGATAATGGATTGATTGGTTTGCTGGAAGTTATTATCTATACTTTCCACCATTCCTCTTAAATTCAACACCATTTGTTGGAATGCCTCTGCAACAGAACGAATCTCATCACTTGTTTTCGGCATTTCTACATCTTGGCCAATTTTCCCTTCTGCTACACGGGAAGCTGAATTTTCGAGCTTCTGTAAAGGTTTAATTAAGATTACGCTGAAAACTGCAGCCAAAATACCTGACCACGCAATCCCTGACACATAAGTGAAAATTTCAAACAGTTTACGATTAGTCTCTGGGAAGAAGGTAGGTTGTAAATATTCGATAAATATAAAACTAATACTGTATGTGATTAGTGCAAGAATACCGACAAATAATACTAGTTTAAGTCGTAAGCCAAACTGTTTTTTCATAGAGACCCTCAATTCTCTTCAATTTTTTTTACTAATCGTTCTACCAATTCTGTTAATTCTGCAAATGTTTCTATATATATTTCTTTACTACCACCGTAAGGATCTACAACATTTCCTACGCTACCTTCGCTTGTATACTCTTTTAAAGTAAAGACTTTTTGTTGTGCATTTGGATAATTAGCGATTATTGTGTCTTTGTGAGCTGTTGTCATTGTTAAAATTAAATCAGCCCACTCCATTTCAGTTATTGATAATTGTGTTGCTAAATGCTGATGCGTCATATTTGCTTCATATAATACTTGTTGTGCATGTGCAGACATCCCCGCATTTGGCATGGCATAAATGCCCGCTGAACGGACCTCAACATTGTCAGTTTGTTTATGTTTGAAAATAACCTCTGCCATGGGACTGCGACAAGTATTTCCGGTGCAAACAAATAGTATTTTCATACTTATCACCCTCCATTATTTTCTCTATTGCCGGATAGCTAGTACACTCATAATGATAAAAAAAATCCCTGTAATGATTTGAAATTTATTGCCAAGTAAGACCTGACTTCTTCGTGCAATGACTAATGACCCATAAGAGCAAATAAGCGCACTTACACCTGCACTTATAATAAATACTGTTTTCTCTAAGTGTAGCATACCAAAAGAAACACTTACTGAAAAGGTATCTAGGCTTGCAGTCACAGCTAAAAGTATTGGTGAAATAGTAACCTTTTCATCTTTTCGCGAAAATAATAGTAAATGTAAGCCCATGCAAAATAATAAAATACTTGAAATCCATTGTCCCCACTCTAAGAAGAAATGCACTAAAAAGTGTCCTAATTCGAAACCTAGTAACGGGAAAAGCATATGCAAAGCAGCTGTCCAAACTGATAAAAAAAATCGATATCTAACATTTGGTATTAATACATATAAACCAATCACATCTACAGACGTTAATATACCTGCAAGAATCCCCTGCAAGAAAGCACTCCTTCGCTCTCTAATATTTTATCATCTTATGCTCGGAAATACAGTATTATCATAATACATTTTCCTTACATCTAAGTGTTAAAAGTCACTCCAACAATGAACAATCACCTTCATTTATAGTAAAAACTTGCTAGGCTTTTTAAAGCTATAGATCAAGGTCTATGCAGATTTTTATCCCGCATTAACGGGCAGTAATTGACCTGTACCGAAAGGGAAGCGTCAGGTACAAGACTCCCACCTCACACATGCAGAGAAATTTACTGCCCGTAAAGCCCGATTGGTGAAGACTAATGATCAGCGGGGTTGATGTTAACGTTTCCTTTATCTTGAATACAAAAATAGCATGCCAGAAGTTACTTCTAGCATACTATTTTTATAGGTATTTTATTAACGAGTATACCATTTTCCTCCGGCTGCTTTCTCAAGACGATTCATAATTGCAGCTCCTACACCTTCAGTCGATGTAGTAGTCGCCAGGATAATTGTAGCTGTTGTTTTATCGCAAGCTCTTAGAGCATGATACAATGTTGCACCCATTTCTTCTTTACTACCGGCCTCTCCTACTGAGAAATAAAAATCAGCCTTGCTATCAGCAAAGCTAGCTGGTGCAAGTAACGCTACTCTATGCCCTTGTTTTTGTAATTGATGTACAGCCTCATGGACTTTCTCCAAATCACAATCGATTAATAGCACAGGGGCGTTAGGAGCATAGTGTGTATATTTCATACCAGGGGCTTTTGGAGTAGCCTCTAATTTCTGCTCTATTTTTGAAGGTTGCAGTACTTGACCAATCTTAGCCTCTAACATTTCCTTCGTAATTCCGCCTGGACGCAAAATTACTGGAGGTTCGTGTGTAACATCTAACACTGTGGATTCAAGTCCAATCCCAGTAGAGCCTCCATCTAAAATATAAGGTATGTACCCTCCCAAATCATCTTGAACATGTATTGCTTCTGTAGGACTTGGCTTTCCACTACGATTAGCACTCGGCGCAGCAAGTGGCTTTTTTAATTGTTGAAGTAAGGCAAGCGCAACTGGATGATCCGGCATACGAATGCCGACAGTCGATAGACCAGCTGTCACACTGTCCGCCAGCACATTTGGCTTAACGGGCATTACAAGTGTTAGTGGACCCGGCCAAAATAAATCCATGCATTTTTTGGCTACTTCAGAAATATGCTCTATATAAAGTTCAGCTTCCTCTTGCGTGCCAATGTGGACAATTAGCGGATTGTCAGAAGGACGACCTTTTGCTTCAAATATCTTTTTGACTGCCGTGTCATTTGTTGCAACAGCTCCTAGGCCATAAACCGTTTCTGTTGGAAATGCCACGACCTCACCTGCATTTAAGATATCCACAGCTTGTGTATAATTTGTCCGACTATTCACATTACTGTCCACAATCTTGCAAACGGTTTCCATAATTAAAACCTTCCTTCAATTATTCGTTTTTACTGAATTATCCACATAATGTTTATAACTTATGAAAAATTGTGCATAAGTTGTCTGAATTCGTGAACAATTCATTCAAAAAGACCTTTAATCCATTCCCATATAAAAAATGTAACGTGTTCCTTCTCTTCTTTCACTTCTTCTTTTACTTCTTCTTTCGCTTCTACTTTATCAGGCTCACAAATTGATGGGAATACGCTACACCACCAGTTATCACCACGTGCATCACCGATTTTCACGACAATCGAATGATACAAATTTTGTGGATAAAGTACAGCGTCCTTTCTCTTTGGTGGAAATAAGTTATCCCCAAGTACAACTTGTGTATCCAGCTGTGGATAATTTTCTTTTATTTCCGCTTCAATTTCTTGTTTTAATAAAAGCATTTGCTCATTATCCACAGTTTTAGCTCCAGCACTAGCTACTACTTGTGTAAAATAGGGCTTTAAATTTTTGACAAGCTGTTCTTTTTCAAGCTGATCCTGATTCGTATTGCTATTGGCAATAACGCGTATACGAAAATCATTTTCTTGCTCATGATTGATAGACGCTTTCACAAAACCTACTAATGTTGGAATATATAAAACACATAATTGTAAAGCAATCGCAATAAATACTAATCTTGCAAAAGCTAGAATGATATTTCGTTTAGGTAATCTAATAATCTTGTATTCGTTTAACATAAAAATCCCTCCTTGCTCAACATTGTTGGCAAGAAGTAGATACTTTATACATGAATTTCACAAAAAATCATTCGAGGCTTACCATTTATATCTTTTTCTATCGAAACTGTAGCCTGCGGAAAACTATTTTTAAAGAATTGAGCCACCTGCTCTCCTTGTGTATAACCGATTTCAAGACCAATGAGCGCGGGTTTATTCATAAGGGACGGAAGCTGCTCAGCCAACTTTCTATATAAAATAAGTCCGTCTTCTTCTGCAAAAAGAGCACTATGCGGTTCATGCTCTAGCACGGTACTCGACATCTCTTTCTCCTCATCAAAAGCAATATACGGTGGATTCGATAACACGATATCAAATTTCTCACCTGCCAGAGGTTTCGTTAAATCCCCTAGTCGAAAATCAATATCCGCTGCTAATCTTTGTGCATTTCTTTGTGCTGTAGTTAAAGCAGCTTCGGATAAATCAGTAGCTACGACTGTTAGCTCTGGACATTCTAGCTTCATAGAAATAGCAATTGCACCACTACCAGTTCCGATGTCTGCAAGCTTCACTGCTTGATCATTAAATATTTTGTTCATACGATTAATTGTTCCAAGCACTAATTCTTCGGTCTCGGGCCTTGGAATAAGTACTGACTCATCGACAATAAATGAACGGCCATAAAATTCTTCACTACCGAGGCAATACTGTACAGGTCGTCCACTTACATGCTCTTCGATGAGTTCTTTAAATTTTTCTTTTTGTTCAGCCGTTAATTTATCTTGAAGGTGTAACATTACTTCTGAATAGCTAGTGCCAAGTATATGCTGCATGACAATACGTGCTGCCGTTTCCTCACGATCATTATCCACTAAAAAAGAAGAAGCCCATTGAAGGGCCTCCATTACACTATTATAGGTCATCATTTAATCGCTCTAGCTTTGATGCTTGCTCCTCTAAAATGAGCGCATCAATAATTTCGCCTAGTCTACCTTCGACGATTTGATCTAGTTTTTGAATCGTTAAACCAATACGGTGGTCTGTTACACGGTTTTGTGGATAATTGTATGTGCGAATACGCTCAGAGCGATCGCCTGAACCTACAGCTGATTTACGTGTGGCATCGATTTCCTTTTGTGCTTCTTGCAAATACATATCAGCAACACGAGCACGTAGAATTTTCATTGCCTTTTCACGGTTTTTAATTTGTGATCGTTCATCCTGCATCGAAACAACAACACCTGTCGGTAAGTGAGTCATACGGACAGCTGACATCGTAGTATTTACCGACTGACCACCGGCACCAGAAGATGCAAAAGTATCAACTCGGATATCTTTTTCATGGATTTCAACATCTACTTCTTCAACCTCAGGTAAGCAAGCTACTGTCGCTGTCGATGTATGAATACGGCCTTGAGATTCTGTTGCAGGTACACGTTGTACACGGTGCGCACCATTTTCAAATTTGAATTTTGAATATGCACCTTGACCGTTAATCATAACAATAACTTCTTTATAGCCGCCCATTGCGTTTGGCGTCGCTTCCATTATGTCAATTTTCCAGCCTTGTGTCTCTGCGTAACGAGAGTACATACGGAACAAATCACCAGCGAAAATATTCGCCTCGTCTCCACCAGCTGCTCCACGAATCTCCATAATAACGTTTTTATTATCATTAGGGTCTTTCGGAATTAATAGAATGCGTAAACGTTCTTCTAACTCTTCTTGCTGTTCTTTTAGTAGATTGAATTCTTCTTTCACCATCTCGTGCATATCAGGATCTTTTTCACTATCTAGCATTTCACGTGTTTCAGCTAATTGCTCTTTTACATTTTTATATTCACGATAAGCATCTACAGTTTCCTGGATATCTGATTGTTCTTTAGAATATTCACGTAGTTTTTTACTATCATTCACAATATCTGGATCACTCAAAAGCTCTGTTAGCCTTTCGTAACGATCCTCCACTGCTTGTAATCGATCGAACATGGATTTCACCTCTATTAAGTTTTTATGAAGTTTGCTCTTTAGTAATTGCAGAGAAACTTTAAATTAGAATTACGCTAAGCGCGTAAGAATATTTTTTGAACATTTTTCATTTCCACTACTTAGTATAAGGAAATTTCCGCATGTATGCTACTTTTTCTTAGTTCTATCAACTGAATCTTTGTGCATTATAGCGGCGGATGCGTGTGACATTTTCGACAAACCGGATAGTAGGAATCATTTCCTCCAATTTGAATTTGATCACCTGTATAAACAGGCTTTCCACTTTCATCAACACGTAAATTCATTGTCGCTTTTTTATGACAGAACCAGCAAATCGTCTTCATTTCCTCAATTTTATCTGCATATGTAAGCATGTACTGACTGCCTTCAAATAACTCATTTTGGAAATCGTTTTTTAGACCGAAGCCCATGACTGGAATATCTAACTCATCTACGATATAGGCTAACTGCAAAACATGCTCTTTTTTTAGAAATTGTACTTCATCAACAAGTACGCAATATGGTTTTACAGCATTGTTTTTTACTAGCTCAAAAATATTTGTATCATCATTAACAGGAATGGCTTGTTGACGTAAGCCTACTCGACTTGAGATAAAGCCTACTTCATCTCGCGTATCTATGCCTGGTGTAAACATCATTACAGGTTTTTGTTGTTCTTCATAGTTATGCGCAACTTTTAGAATTTCTATAGATTTACCACTATTCATTGCACCGTGTTTAAAATATAGCTGTGCCATTTTGTCTTCTCCCTTTCTTCATGTCGATCTGGATACTGAAAAGACTCGCATCAGGGTTTCTTAACTTCTTTCATCAGAAGTCTCCCACCTCTTTAGATGTTGAGATGAATACGGATTTAATCTACTTTTCAACAGGTGTCCAAATGCCCCCTGAAAGAAGTTAAAGCCTCCGGCGGATGTCACGGAATCGGAAAGGAGTTCTTTGTGCAAGCACAAAGCCGATATCGGACGCAATTATGCCGAGGCATAATTGATTATACTGAAAAAAATACCTGCCAAGCACATGCTTGGCAGGTATTAAACTAACATTAGTTTTTAAGACCGTATTTTTTGTTGAAACGATCCACGCGACCATCAGCAGACGCGAATTTTTGACGGCCAGTATAGAATGGGTGACATTCGTTGCAGAACTCGACAACGATGTTTTCTTTTACTGAACCAGTTTTGAAAGAATTACCGCAAGAGCAAGTTACTGTTGCTTCTTTGTAATCTGGATGAATTCCTTGTTTCATATTCGTTTTCTCCTCTCGCCCTGAACCATCTGGAACAGAGTATTATCGAACTGTACCTTACATAGCCCGAATATGTCGGCTACATATGTACACGTTGCATACTTTGCTATATTATCATATAAAATATACATTTGACAATAGTTAATGATTAGTTTTTTATAACAAATAATTTAAATATCGCCCTATTGCAGAGTCAATAATAAAAGAGAAAATAATTTTAGATAAAATACCTGCTACTACTAAATAGAAAATAAAACCATAAAAACTATCAATAGTTTTAGATTTATTACTTAACAACTTAATAATGACAAAAATAGGGATGATTCCAATAACTAATGCAACCCCACCGTATATCATCATTATTGAATACTTAAATGATTTAAATAACCCAAATAAAATACTTAAAACCGCAAAGGCTATAGGTAGTGTATAATAGTTTCCTATTTTACTAATAACATTTGTAAAACTTTGACTTTCTGAAAATAGCTTTGAGGTTAAGAATATACCTAAGACACTTATTGCTATTAGTAAAGATATTAATAATGACATATAAAAGAATACTTGAATAAAAGATGGACTAAAGCTTTCGAAGAAACCAAATCCTCCAGAAAAGAAATTTTTCGTTAATAAGTATACTGATATTGCTGTTAATACAACATAGATAATCATACTAGCAAGACTATTTTTCCAAGTAGCTTCTACATTAAAATTTGCGGATGGCATTTTTAATTGTTCTAAAAAATAATTAAAGTATAACTTAGAATTCTTTTTAATTAATTCCATTTGCTCATTATTTTGCGTAGTTCCCTGAACAGTCTGATCATCATCACTCATGCTATCCATTGTTGCTGCTTGTTCACGTGCAGCATTTTCAAATGGAGTCCCACATTTCCCACAGAATTTTCCTTCTTCCTGTGAATGACCACATGTTATACAGTCTTTCATAAACACACCTCATTATAATTTTGTCTTTTTCGTATCTAAATCAACAATCATACGAAAAGACCTATTTCTTTTACGTTCATAATTAGTAGAACTGTAGTAGCTGGGGATTTATCGAGGGGCTATTTCTTGATGATGCTGAGGATTTATTTCGGTTCATTTTCCTCAGATTTTTTTGTAGAGTAATTACCACAGTTTATACAAAATAATACTTCTCCACTTTTTACTCCCTTCATTTTTTCATAAAATCCCATTACTGAGCATAATCCCCTGTATATTGTAACAAAATTATACAATACAAATTTATGAAATAATAGATTAAATTATTATGATTATAATCAGCTCAGCACTTTAATGTGTGGTCATTTCTGTTCCGACTGGGAATAGATTTCTTATAATTTCAAACTAACAAATAGAACATCAAAAAAATCACCATCGACTATTGCTAGTCAACGGTGATTCATGTTTATAGTAAGCCCTTACCTTTAGTAGCTTTTTTCATATCTTCATTTAACTTTTCAAAGAATTCTTCATTTGAATTTGTCGTACGTAATTTTTTCATGAAGCGCTCCGCGAAATCAGGTGCGTCCGAGAATGTTTTACGAATTGCCCATAGCTTTTCAAGTTGCTCAGGCTCAAGCAGAAGCTCTTCCTTACGTGTACCTGAACGGCGGATATCAAGCGCAGGGAAAATACGACGCTCTGCTAATTGGCGATCAAGGTGAAGCTCTAAATTACCTGTTCCTTTAAATTCTTCATAAATGACCTCATCCATGCGAGATCCTGTATCCACTAAAGCTGTTGCTAAAATTGTTAAGCTACCGCCTTCTTCAATATTACGTGCAGAACCGAAGAATCGTTTTGGTCTATGGAAGGCAGCAGGATCAATACCGCCTGAAAGCGTACGACCGCTCGGAGGAATAACTAAGTTATACGCTCGAGCTAAACGTGTAATAGAGTCCATTAAAATAATAACATCACGCTTATGCTCAACTAAGCGTCGTGCACGTTCTAATACAATTTCTGCAACTTTCACATGATTTTCTGGAACCTCATCGAAAGTCGAGCTCACTACATCTGCATTCACAGAACGTTCGATATCAGTTACTTCCTCAGGGCGTTCGTCAATAAGTAAGACAATTAACTCTGCATCCGGATAATTTGTTGTAATAGCATTCGCGATTTCTTTTAATAATGAAGTTTTCCCTGCCTTTGGTGGTGCAACGATCAATCCACGTTGCCCAAAGCCTACAGGTGCCACTAAATCCATAATACGAGTCGATAAATTACGTTGTGTTGTTTCAAGCTTAATTTGGCGATCAGGATATAAAGGCGTTAATGCAGGAAAATGCACACGTTCCTTTGCTACTTCTGGGTCTTCGCCGTTAACAGCATCTACCTGTAGTAGTCCATAATAGCGTTCGTTTTCTTTAGGTGGACGTACTTTACCAGATACCTTGTCCCCATTTCGTAAGTCAAAGCGACGAATTTGAGACGCAGAAATATAAATATCTTCTTTACTTGGAGAATAGTTAATTGGTCGAAGGAAGCCAAAGCCCTCTTGCGAAACAATTTCTAGTACACCTTCCATAAAGAAATAGCCCTCTTGCTCCGAACGTGTTTTCAAAATAGCAAATATTAATTCTTTTTTCGTTAGCTTGCTATAATATGAAATTTTGTATTGGCGTGCAAGGGCGTAAAGCTCTTTTAACGTCATGTTTTCTAATTGAGCGATTGTCAATGCAGACATATGCACAACTCCAGTCTTTTTCAAAATATAATTGCTGTTTTTGGGGTTAACAAAGAAGTTTTTTTTACGATAGGCTCTGTAGTCTATTCGTACCTGTCAGCTTGAATCAGAGCGATAGGTACTTGAATTAACTATGCAAAACAATGAAGCATAATATAGCCTTATAAAACTATGGGATGGTTGAAAATTTAGAAGAAGGTACCTAGCGCAAAAAGATGCACTAGGTATATTTTAGAAGAAATTTTTATTAATAGCTAGGTTTTTTATCAAGAGCGTGACGACCTTCTACAAAACGCACAGTTCCAGATTTAGCTCGCATAACAACTGAATGTGTTAATGCATAGGCTCCTTTATACTGCACACCTTTTAAAAGCTCACAATCTGTTACAGCAGTCGCTGCAAAAATAGCATCGTCACCTTTAACTAGGTCATCTAAATAAAGAACTTTCTCTACATCTACACCCATTTTTTTGCAACGTTCTAACTGTTCCTCATCTTCTGGGACTAGCTTCGCTTGGAAGTCTCCACCTAGACATTTTAATGCAACAGCTGAAATTACACCCTCTGGTGCACCACCTGTACCAAACATAATATCAATGCCAGTTTCATCAAAAGCAGTATTGATAGCTGCTCCAACGTCGCCGTCTTGAATAAATTTAATACGTGCCCCAGCTTCTCGGATTTCATCAACAATTGCTTGGTGACGTGGTCGATCTAAAAGTGTAGCTACTACGTCTGAAATATCTTTATTTTTAGCTTTTGCTACCTGTAATAAATTATACGTAACAGAAGCGTTAATATCTACCTTACCTGCTGCCTCTGGTCCTACTGCAATTTTTTCCATGTACATATCAGGTGCGTTTAACAGATTACCTTTATCTGCAATAGCAAGAACTGTCATTGCACCATTTGTACCCTTCGCTACAATATTTGTACCTTCTAATGGGTCAACTGCGATATCTACTTGAGGACCTCCATTACGTAGGCCAAGCTCTTCACCAATATAAAGCATTGGTGCTTCATCCATTTCGCCTTCACCAATCACCACTGTAGCATGCATTGGAATTGTATCGAACATTACACGCATCGCTGTCGTCGCTGCATCATCTGCCTCAATTTTCAAACCGCGACCCATCCATTTCCCGGATGCGATTGCTGCTGCCTCTGTTACTCGTACTACTTCCATCGATAAACTACGTTCCATTGTTTTATTTGCCTCCCGTTATCGGCATTTTTAATCGCCGAAACATTCAAATTACCTCTATTGTAACATAGTTAGTTCAAAACTTTTAGCTCTCATTATTCCTTTGCCTCTGCTACGCGGGCCATTATTGTTTCACGTCGAATATCAGCGCCTAAATCACGTAATTTCTCAATAAGTGAGCTATAACCACGCTCAATATGATAGATATCATGAATTTCCGTTTCACCTTCAGCTAACAGGCCTGCTAATACTAATGCGGCACCAGCACGAAGATCGGTAGCAGTTACAGTTGAACCATGTAATTTACTAGGCCCTGTAATAATAGCTGTATTGCCTTCAACGCGTGCATTGGAATTCAAACGACGAAGTTCATCAATATGCTTAAATCGAGCTGTATAGATTGTATCTGTTATCTTTGAGGAACCAAATGCTTGAGACATTAAAACAGAAAGTGGTTGCTGAATATCAGTTGGGAATCCAGGATACACTAATGTTTTCACATCAACGGCTTGCAATGTGGAGAGATCCGTTTTTGGCACAAAAATACTTTCTTCACCGATTTCAATTTTCACACCCATTTCACGAAGCTTTGCAATAATCGCCTCTAAATGCAATGGAATAACATTATCAATTGTAATGCCTTCACCTAAAGCGGCAGCCATAATCATAAATGTAGCAGCTTCAATACGATCTGGAATAATCGTATGCTCCGTACCATGAAGTTCCTCTACACCTTCAATACGGATAACACTTGTACCTGCACCTTTAATATTAGCTCCCATGTTAGTGAGAAGAGTAGCTACATCAATAATTTCCGGTTCTTTTGCTGCATTTTCAATAACCGTACGTCCCTTCGCAAGGACTGCAGCTAACATAATATTAATTGTTGCACCAACACTGGCAACGTCTAAATATATTTTTGCGCCAATTAATTCATCAGCACGTAAATAAATTGCTCCATGCTCATTAGTGATTTTCGCACCTAATGCCTCAAAGCCTTTTATATGTTGGTCAATAGGACGCGGCCCTAAGAAACAGCCTCCTGGTAAACCAATCACAGCTTTTTTAAAGCGGCCTAGCATTGCTCCCATTAAGTAATAGGAGGCACGAAGCTTTTTCACGTTGCCGTTTGGTAATGGCAATGCAATCATTTCTGTCGGATCTATGGTCATTATGCCATCCTCAAATGACACTTCTCCACCGATTTCCTCTAATAATGCCTTTAACGTCCATGCATCAGAAATTTCTGGTATCCCTCCAATTGTCACTGGAGAGTTCGCCAAAATTGATGCTGGAATTAAGGCGACTGCACTATTTTTTGCACCACTAACTTTTATTGTACCCTTTAGACGATTTTCGCCTGTAATTTTATAAACATCCATTTCGCGTTCTCCCTCATGATTGGAAAGTAATTTTTCTGCAATTGGCTCACTATATAATCTTATTATTTGCCTTTTCTCTTATTCCAATCCGTTAAAAATCCTTCAATTCCTTTTTCCGTTAATGGATGATGGAAAAGTTGCTTTAATACTTTAAAAGGAGTAGTTGCAATATGTGCACCAGCAAGTGCTGCCGCTGTTACGTGCTGTGGATGACGAATAGATGCAGCGATAATTTGCGTATCGATATTATGGATTGTGAAAATATCTGCAATCGTTTCAATTAGTTCTACACCGTTTTGCCCCATATCATCTAGACGACCGATAAATGGTGATACATATGTAGCACCTGCACGAGCAGCCATTAATGCTTGGTTGGCACTAAAGATTAATGTTACGTTCGTTTTAATACCTTTGTCTGCAAAGAAGCGACACGCCTCTAAGCCAGCTGGAGTCATTGGCAGTTTAACTGTAATATTTGGAGCAATTTCAGCCAATTCTAAGCCTTCTTTAATCATACCTTCCGCATCTAGAGCAATTACTTCCCCACTCACTGAGCCATCTACAAGCTCTGTGATTTCACGAAGTCGATCATGGAAAGAAACGTTCTCTTCTTTAGCAACTAACGATGGGTTTGTCGTAACACCTGATAAAATACCCCATGCGTGTGCTTCTTTAATCTCTTCAAAGTTTGCTGTATCAATGAAAAATTTCATTATATTCCCTCCTGATCACTGTTTGGTTCATTACCATAACTGGGTTGATTTTCGTTCCGATTGGGCGCTTTACTAGGGCCGTTCAGTTGAATCGGAAATCAACTATTATACATTACATTCGTTTTAACACAAATGCCATCCCCAACTTTTGGTGATGAACCCCATATTTAAATTTTCGCCAAAAATTTATCATTTCAAAAACAAGAGAAGGTCGATAACAGCATCAACACTTCTCTTATTTTGTGTATTCATCTGATCTTTTGTACTTTTAGATACAAAAATTATGCTTTTTGCGCACTACCAAATTCACGGATTTTCCCGATAACTGTTGTTTTAATCGCTTCACGTGCTGGAGCAAGGAATTTACGAGGGTCATAAACAACTTTATCTTTATCAAGAACTTCACGGATTACTTTAGTAGCAGCAATTTGATTTTCAGTATTGACGTTAATTTTTGCTGTACCTAATGAAATTGAGCGTTGGATATCTTTTGTTGGAATTCCTGTACCACCATGTAATACTAATGGTAAATCTGCTAATTTAGAGATTTCTTCCATTTCTTTAAAACCTAAATTTGGTTCTCCTTTGTAAGGACCATGTACAGAGCCTAGTGCTGGCGCTAAGCAATCGATATCTGTTAACTCAACCATTTTACGGCATTCCTCTGGATCAGCGTACATAATACCACCGATAACGCCATCCTCGTCACCGCCTACTGTGCCAAGCTCCGCTTCAACAGAAACACCTTTCGCATGAGCGTACTCAACTACTTTTGAAGTAGTCGCAACATTTTCCTCGAATGGATGATGAGATGCATCAATCATAACCGAAGTAAATCCTGCATCAATTGCTTCTTTACATTTTTCAAAGCTTGAACCATGGTCAAGATGAATAGCTACAGGTACTGTAGTGCCATAAGATTCCATCAAACCTTTTACCATGTGTACAACGGAGATGAATCCGCCCATATATTTACCTGCGCCTTCAGAAACGCCTAGAATAACTGGAGATTTTTCTTCTTGTGCTGCTTGTAAAATTGCTTGAGTCCACTCAAGGTTGTTGATGTTGAACTGACCAACCGCATAACCTTCTGCTTTTGCTTTAATTAACATCTCTTTCATAGATACTAATGCCATACTAAAAATCCTCCTCTTAGGACTATTCTTTTACATAGATATGCTATTCAATCATAGCAAAAACAAAGTAACCTGAAAAGCATTTCAGGTTACTTTGTTTTCTGCACGAAAGCGAAGTGCAACGGAGCGACAGTGCCAACCGCAATGGAGTGCAACGGAACGAAGGTTTAGCCCCTGAAAAGCAGGGGCTGTTATTTTCTACACGAAAGCGAGCGACAGCGTCAAACCGCAGTACAGTGAAACGAAACGAAGGTTCTAGTTGCTGGGACAAAACTCGTCAAAACCTTAAAAAGCGCGAGAAATCAATTTAGAAACGTTGATTTCTTGTGCTTTTTTGATGTTAAATTTTGCGTAAAAAAATATGCTTATGTCATAAGCGGCGCAAATTATCAGTGCGGTCAGATAGTGTTGCATGAAGGTAGATGTCGATATTTTTCGAAAGTTGGGTGATAAATCGATAAAGTTGGGTGATAAACAATCAAAAGTTCTCGATAAATCTCAAAACTGCAGCTCATCGGACGCCCCAAGGAAGCTTTGCACTGTGCGAAAGCGTAGCGACAACAACAACAACAACAACAACAAAGCGCCGAGTAGGAGCGGAAATTAAACCTCACGTTATGATGAGCCTTATATTTCGGAAGCAAAATGAATATGAAACGATAGAACATTACTTCAAATCGAATAATAACCATAAAAAACAGGCGGTGTTGACCACTGCCTGTTCATCTAAACTTTTAATGTTTTATTAACTTCATCTCGCACTTCAAAAATATCAAAAGGCTTAGTAAAATATCGAATTGCTCCTAAATCTAATGCCTCCTGTACAACGTCCAATTCACCATATGCAGTCATCATGAATACTGGGAGTTGTGGCCACTTCTCTTTTAAGCGCTTTAAAATTTCTATGCCATCCATCCCTGGAATTTTCATGTCTAATAGGACACAATCCATTTCCTCCTCAGCATATTTCAGTGCTTCCATACCATTTGCAGCTAAATATGTAACATAACCTTCCTTTTTCAACACTTCATTTAAAAGTAAACGAATTCCTGGTTGATCATCGACAATTAGTAATCGTTTCACATTCATTCCGCCCTTTTTGAGTTATTATTCTTACAGAAAAACTTCCTATATTATGTATTATTCTCCTTTAACCTCTTAATACCTTCTAGTATTATAAATTATCTGCTTTTGCTTTATGCTCTTTTCATACCTATAATATTGATTGAGGTGGGATCATGTCAAAAATTCTAACAACACAATTAAGTGGATTATTACAAAGAATAACACAAAATGAAGAGGAAGCTATTGAAGAAACAGCGCGATTACTTGCACAAGCGGGTATTGGTGAAGGCAATGTCTATTTCGCATGTTTTGGCGAAATGCAAGTTGTCGAATTAAATGCATGCCAAGCTGTGGAACGTTTTACGAAGTTAGTCCCTTGGACAAAAGATACAGTGATTACGGAAGCTGATCGTGTATGCATTTTTACACGTAGTGCACACGATGAGGATGCATTAGCCTTAGCACTGCAATTAAATAATCAGTTTATTCCATTTGCAGCAGTTGCTAGCGAAGTTGTTAATTCCGAAAACCCACTAGCAGATTTAGCGTATACGTATATTTCAACACGCATGCGCGGTGGTTTATTACCAAACGATTTAGGCAAGCGCATAGTCGTGCCACATGCTATTGCTGCCCTTTTTGTTTATGAAGCAGTAAAAATTGCGTATGATGAAATGCTTGGCCTTGATGACGAAGAGTTGTAATAATTCCATCATTTTCGCCTTTGCATAATTGACGCTGCCGCTGTCAAGCGCAGATTATGAAGAAAAAAAAGAGTTGTCTCAGCACTTGAGACAACTCTTTTTTCATTATTTGAATGTTGATCCGATAAAATCACGGAACAATGGCTGTGGACGGTTTGGACGTGATACCAATTCAGGGTGGAATTGACATGCTACGAAGAAATTATTTTCTGGTAACTCGATAATTTCCACTAATTTACCGTCAGGGCTTGTACCTGAGAAGACAAGACCTTCAGCTTCCATCGCTTCACGATATTCATTGTTAAATTCATAACGATGGCGGTGACGTTCATAAACAAGTTCTTGACCATAAGCTTGGATTGCCTTTGAGCCTTCTTTTAACTTACATGGATATAAACCTAAACGTAATGTACCACCGATGTCTACACTGTCGTTTTGATCTGGTAGGAAATCGATAATAGGATATTGCGTTTTTGGATCAAGCTCTGTAGAATGCGCTCCTTGTAAACCAAGTACGTTACGAGCAAATTCTACTGTTGCAAGTTGCATACCTAGGCAAATACCTAAGAATGGTACATTATTTTCACGAGCATATTGCGTCGCTAAAATTTTACCTTCAACTCCACGATCACCGAAGCCACCTGGAACTAAAATTGCATCAGCACCTTTTAATAATGAAACAACATTGTCAGCATCCACATGTTCTGCATTGATCCAATCAATCTCAATATCAGAATTAAATGCATAGCCTGCATGCTTTAATGCCTCTACAACAGAAATGTAAGCATCTTGTAGTTCTACATATTTACCTACTAATGCTACTTTTCGTTTATTTGGTAAGCTCTTCACTTTTGCTACAAGCTCGCGCCATTCTTCCATATCTGCCTCTGGTGCTTCAATGCCAAAATGGTCAAGCACGATATCATCAATATCTTGTGCATGAAGGTTTAGTGGTACTTCATATAAATGTTCTGCATCGCGAGATTCAATAATTTCGTGTGGCTGAACATCACAGAATAAAGCTAATTTTTCTTTCATATCCTGAGGCACTTCTTGCTCTGTGCGTACAACGATAATATTTGGTTGAATACCTAAAGAACGTAATTCTTTTACAGAATGCTGAGTTGGTTTTGTTTTTAGCTCACCTGCAGCTTTAATATAAGGAATAAGCGTACAGTGAACATACATCACATTGTTATGACCTAAATTCGTTTTCATTTGACGAATTGCTTCAAGGAATGGCAATGACTCAATATCTCCAACTGTTCCGCCTACTTCTGTAATAACTACGTCTGCATTAGTTTCGCGACCAGCTCGTTGAATACGATCTTTGATCTCATTTGTAATGTGAGGAATTACTTGTACTGTTCCACCGTTGTATTCACCGCGGCGTTCTTTTTGTAATACAGATTGATAAACACGTCCTGATGTTACTGTAGAATGTTTTCCTAGGTTAATATCAATGAAACGTTCGTAGTGACCTAAGTCTAAGTCAGCTTCTGCGCCATCATCTGTTACGAAAACCTCACCATGTTGATAAGGACTCATTGTACCTGGGTCAATATTGATATATGGGTCAAATTTTTGAATCGTTACTTCTAATCCGCGATTTTTTAATAAACGACCTAGAGATGCTGCTACAATCCCTTTTCCAAGTGAAGAAACAACCCCACCTGTTACAAAAATATACTTCGTCATGAAAAAATTCCTCCTTTTGTTGTTCTAGAAATTACTAGTAAGAAAAGTGCATTCACGTCCTAAGCTAAGTAATCTTGAGCATTAATGCAAATGTCTCTACGGCCTAAGAAATTGATATTTCTTATCCCTAAAATAAGAAAAGCCGAGAATGCCTACAAAATTGTAGTCGATTCGAAGCTGTAATCGTTTCTATCTCTTTTCTACTTTCCTTTTAAAAAATCCATCCTAACATATACTCAGTCACCGATTAATATACATCATGAATAATTTAGAGCATTTATATTCATTCCGTAGCTATAAACATGGGAGAACTTGACTGAATATAGTTAAAAAAATAAAAAAACGCTCCTCCTGCATAGGTTTGCAGGGGAAGCGTATTACATACACGGTCTTTCTCCTTTAATTAAGGAGCCCAAGTAAAAGATTAAACGGAACCGCGATAGAAGTCAAGATTTTTTACTACACGGATAAAAGAAAGAAAATTTCAAAGAGTAATTATCATCAATTATGCCTCAGCATAATTGCATCCGGAATCGGCTTATTTCAGCGGTTGTTTGCTGAAATAAGTTAGATTTCGTCCTCTTCTTCAAATTCCTCTTCATCTTCATCAGTAAAGTCCTCGTCGATTTCTTCATCGATTTCCTCTATATCTTCTTCATCAAAATCGATATCTTCTTTATCTTCTTCTTCTTCATCTAGATCATCATCTTCTTCAACGAATTCTTCATAATCTTCATCGAAGTCAATATCTTCTTCCTCTATATCTTCATCTAAATCATCTTCTTCAACGGCAGCTTTAGATTTTTTCTTATGAGTTTTAACAGAAGGAGCTGTTTCTTCTTCAATCTGTTCAACTTTATACCATTCACGTAAGCCCCAGCCAGTTTCCTGATTAAATAAGAAGCGGCCATCTACATTTAAATCTGTGTAAAATTGTAGTAGGCGAGCTTTCATTTCTTCATCACTATAGCCTACAAGCTCTTGAATAATTGTTAATAAGTCATTAAAAGACACTGAGGCACGTTTTTCATTTAAAATTGCATACGCTAAGTTAATTAACGACTCTTCCGTTAATTGTTCTTTTGTCATTTCACGAAAATTCATTCGTGCACTTCCTTTCCCTCATCACATTGGACGTTTTAAAATTTATATAGCTTTATTGTCGGAGCGCAGCAAAAAAGGCCGCACAAAAGTAACTTTCCATATCATAAGCATAATACCCATTATATACAAAGTTTTATCCTCTTTGCTAGCTTCAATTACTGTTTTTTATATCACGCATTTTTTTTATCCCTAAGTAAAACAAATAGAAAGATAATATAAGTAAAGGAACAGCGCCAAATTGCTTATCATACAGGAAAATAACTCCTACCACCAAAGCCAAAATAATGATGTAGTTAATTGTTGATTTCATCATTCTACTGCGCCTCCCCTTTTTTTTACATTTCTTATTATAACGGAAATAAAAAGAAGTGCCTAATCCTAAGACTAGACACTTAAAACTTCACAAACATTTTGCACAAACAAAATACTACGAATTACATATTACGACGATATTGTCCGCCAACCTCATATAAAGCATTTGTGATCTGCCCTAAGCTAGCGACTTTTACGGTTTCCATAAGCTCCGCGAAAATATTACCGTTGTTTACAGCTACTTGTTGTAAACGGGCAAGGGCCGCTTCGTTCTCACCTTCATGTTGCTTCCAGAAGGCATGTAAATTATGAATTTGCGTCTCTTTTTCTTCCGTCGAGGCACGCGCAATTTCCATATTGTTAATTTCATCTTCTGAAGGTGGGCTCGGATTTAAGTATGTGTTCACACCAATGATTGGTAACTCACCTGAATGCTTTAGCATCTCGTAGTGCATGGATTCCTCTTGAATTTTACCACGTTGATATTGTGTTTCCATTGCACCTAGCACGCCACCACGATCATTGATACGATCAAACTCTTCTAGTACCGCTTCTTCTACAAGGTCTGTTAACTCTTCTACGATAAACGCTCCTTGTAATGGATTTTCGTTTTTCGCTAAACCATGTTCCTTCGTAATAATCATTTGAATAGCCATTGCACGACGTACAGATTCTTCCGTAGGCGTTGTAATGGCCTCATCATATGCATTTGTATGCAATGAATTACAGTTATCCTGTAATGCCATTAACGCCTGTAAAGTAGTGCGGATATCATTAAAATCAATCTCCTGTGCATGCAAACTGCGTCCAGATGTTTGGATATGATATTTTAATTTTTGTGCTCGTTCATTGGCGCCGTACTTATCACGCATGACAACTGCCCAAATGCGACGGGCTACACGTCCAATAACTGTGTACTCTGGATCAAGTCCGTTAGAGAAGAAGAATGATAGATTTGGCGCAAAGTCGTCAATATTCATTCCTCGGCTTAAATAATATTCCACATACGTAAAGCCATTTGCTAATGTGAAGGCCAATTGTGATATTGGGTTCGCACCAGCTTCAGCAATATGGTAACCAGAAATAGATACTGAGTAATAATTACGAACTTTATGATCGATAAAGTATTGCTGAATATCTCCCATCATTCGTAACGCAAACTCTGTTGAGAAAATACATGTATTTTGCCCTTGGTCTTCTTTTAAAATATCTGCTTGCACGGTTCCACGTACAACCTGTAATGTCTTCTCACGTGTCTCCGTAAATTCTTCAACTGTTAAAGGTCGACCAAGTTCTTCCTCACGTAGTTTCACTTGCTGATCAATAGCCGTATTCATGAACATCGCCAAAATAACCGGTGCCGGACCGTTAATTGTCATTGATACTGAAGTTGATGGTGCACATAAATCAAAACCTGCATAAAGCTTTTTCATATCCTCTAGCGTACAAATAGATACACCCGATTCTCCAACTTTCCCATAAATATCTGGTCGGTAATCAGGATCCTCACCATAAAGTGTTACCGAATCAAATGCTGTTGATAATCGTTTTGCATCATCATCCTTCGATAAATAATGGAATCGTTTATTCGTACGCTCAGGCGTGCCTTCACCAGCAAATTGTCGCTTCGGATCTTCACCTTCACGTTTAAATTGGAATACCCCCGCCGTATAAGGGAATTCACCAGGTACATTTTCTCTATAAACCCAGCGTAAAATTTCACCATAATCTACGAATTTCGGTAAAGCAACTTTAGGTATTTTTATACCAGAAAGGCTTACTGTCTTTAAAATTGTTCGAATTTCTTTATCACGAACTTTCGTGACAAATTCGTCTCCTGCATACGCTTCTTTTAAAGCATGCCAATTGTCTAATATTCGTTTAGACTCAGCTGTTAATTCATCTCTAACACCTTCCGCTAAAGAAGTGAGAGATGCGATAAGTGCATCATTTGGCGCTTTTTCCTTAACCGCTTCAATAGCTCCCTCTAATTGGTATAGACGACGAGCAAATTCCACCTGTTGCTCTGATTTTTTATGATAGCCACGCACAGTATCTGTCAGTTCTCGTAAATAATAACGACGTTCGTTTGGAATGATAACATCTTGCTTTTGAGTTTTCGCAAATTGCTCATAGCCTGTTTCCCAATTACTACCTGTCTTCGTATTAATGATATTGACTAATGCAGCAAATAAAGCATTCGTTCCTTTATCATTAAATTGACTGGCAATCGTACCGTACACAGGCATAGTATCAATCGATTCATCCCAAAGCTCTCGTGAACGTTGATATTGCTTCTGCACTTGACGTAATGCATCCTCAGAACCTTTGCGTTCAAATTTATTGATAGCGATTACATCCGCAAAATCGATCATGTCAATTTTTTCAAGCTGAGTTGGAGCACCAAACTCACTTGTCATCACATACATGGATAGATCAGTGTATTTTGTAATTTCCGCATCACCCTGACCAATACCACTTGTTTCTACAATGATTAAATCATAACCCGCTACACGCGTTACATCTAGCACATCCCCAATGGAAGCAGTAAGTTCTGTACGAGATCCACGGGTTGCTAAACTACGCATATATACGCGATTATTGAAAATCGCATTCATACGAATTCGGTCACCAAGTAAAGCCCCACCTGTCTTTTGCTTTGTCGGATCGACAGAAAGAATAGCTACGCGTTTATCCGGAAACTCCTTCAAGAAGCGGCGAATTAATTCATCTGTTAAGGAAGATTTACCCGCACCACCTGTTCCAGTAATGCCCAATATAGGCGTCCCTTTTGAGCGTTTGCGAGCTTCCGCTAACATCTTTTTCGTTTCTTCATCATCATTTGACTCAGCAGCAGTTAATAAATTTGCTAAAATTTCAGGTGTTTCTGTGGATAGAGCATCCAGCTTTTCTTGATAGCTACCTATAGCAGTCGGGAAATCAGTTCCTTTAATTTTCTCATTAATCATCCCTTGTAAACCTAAAACACGCCCATCCTCTGGTGAGAAAATCCCTGCAATCCCGTAAGCATGTAGCTCTTTAATTTCACGTGGTAAAATAACACCACCGCCACCACCATAAATTTTAATATGTGGCGCCCCTTTTTCACGCAGCAAATCATACATATATTTAAAGTATTCCATATGCCCGCCTTGATAAGAAGATACCGCAATACCTTGAGCATCCTCTTGAATCGCAGCATTTACGACTTCTTCCACGGAGCGGTTATGTCCTAAATGGATTACCTCTACACCGCTTGATTGTAAAATACGTCGCATAATGTTAACCGAAGCATCATGTCCATCAAAAAGACTCGATGCTGTTACAAAACGTACGTGATTTTTTGGACGATATACTTCTACCTTTGTCATATGAAATCCCCACTTTCTCCCCTTAATGTTCTTTATCGACTCATCATCATAAAGTGTGGTTGATTTCCGTTCCGACTGGGCGCTTTCCTGGGGGCGTCCGATGAGCCGCTTCACTCGCACCGCTCGCTCCAGGGTCTCATCTGTGACGCTGATCCCCAAGGAGTCGCCCAGTCTCCACTTCAATCAACTAATTTACATGACATACATTTTTAACAAATATCATCCCCAACTTTGGTGATGAGCCTCATAAAAAAGCCGGTAATTGCAATGTCGCTCTATGCAATTACCGACAACCCCTTTACGGAACTTATTAGAACCCCTTTATGCCCGAAATAAACAATGTTATTTGCATTTCAATAAATTCGTCAATAGAGTGCTGACGATGGAGCGCCCATTTACGGAATGCCCAGCTTTGTCCAGAAACGACTAAGTTATTTGCCGCCAAGTGAATTTGTTGATCCGTCATCGTTATTTCACCTGACTGCACACAGCGTTGTAGTAATCGCTCAAAAGTACCTACCATTTCAAACTCTTTACTAAATACATAACGTTGTGCTTCTTTTGATAATGATTTAGTTTCCTGATACATGATTGTCAGCTCATCAACCATACTATCAATTTGCAAGAAATACTCTCGAATCATTTCCTTTAACTCTTCTATAGTTCCTGCCTTAATCTCATAACTTGAAAGTCGCTCCATCGCATGGTGATAAATACTATCACATACAAGGTAAAGGACATCTTCCTTAGTACGAATATATTCATATAATGTTCCGATACTAAAGCCTGCAGCTTTTGCGATTTCTCTCGTGGTAGCACGATGAAAACCTTTTTCTTTAAATAATTTAATGGCTCCCTCTATCATTTGTTCTCGACGAATGGCGATGAGATTTTCATCTTTTACCGTTGACTGTACTTGGGGTCTTTTATCTCTTTCTGTCATACGTTATTTTGTCAACATACGAGAGATAACAAGTCGTTGAATCTCTTGTGTACCTTCGTAAATTTGTGTGATTTTTGCATCACGCATGAAGCGCTCAACTGGATAATCTTTCGTATAGCCATATCCACCAAAGACTTGAACCGCCTCAGTCGTTACATTCATCGCAGTATCGCCAGCCATTAATTTTGCCATTGCAGATGCCTTACCATAAGGTAGACTATTTGATTCCAACCAGGCCGCTTGGTATGTAAGCAGTCGAGATGCTTCAATTTGAGTTGCCATATCCGCTAGTTTAAAGGAGACACCTTGGTTAGCAGTAATCGGCTTACCAAATTGCACACGCTCTTTACCGTATTCAACAGCTGCATCTAACGCACCTTGTGCAATCCCTACAGCTTGTGCCGCAATACCATTACGTCCTCCATCAAGTGTTGTCATCGCAATTTTGAAGCCTTCTCCCTCAGCTCCAAGCATGTTTTCTTTCGGAACGCGACAGTTATCAAAAATAATTTCAGTTGTAGGAGATGAACGAATTCCTAGTTTTTTCTCCTTCTTTCCTACCGAGAAGCCTTCATAGCCAGCTTCAACGATAAAAGCAGTTGTGCCATGTTTAGCTTCTGGGTCTGTTACTGCAAATACAACATATGTATCTGCTACTCCACCATTGGTAATGAAAATCTTCGAGCCGTTTAAAATATAATCATCGCCATCACGTTTTGCATAAGTTTTCATGCCTCCAGCATCAGAACCTGATCCTGGCTCCGTTAAGCCATATGCACCGATATGTTTACCTTCTGCCATCGGACGAAGATATTTTTGTTTTTGTTCTTCATTACCGAATTTATAGATCGGCCAACCCGCAAGCGAAGTATGTGCTGATAAAGTTACCCCTGTTGACGCACATACACGTGATAATTCTTCTACAGCAATGACATACGCAAGATAATCAAAGCCTGCACCGCCGTATTCTTCTGGCCATGGAATACCTGTTAAGCCTAGCTCCGCCATTTTATCAAAAATTGCACGGTCAAACTCTTCGTTCTCGTCACGTTCAGCTGCTGTTGGTGCTACTTCATTAATAGCAAAATCACGAATCATTTCGCGTAATTGCTCATGCTCTTCTGATAATTGAAAGTTCATTGTCCATTTCCCCTTTTTCGTTAGACTCTGTTAGTGCTATATTGTTGATTTCAATTTTTGATAATGTTTCTGGATTATTGCTTCGAGAAACCGAGCAAATCTTTTTGTTACCTGAGCGATTCATTGCTTTACCTGAGCAGTTCTTCGGGTTACTCGAGCGATTTATTGCTTTACCTGATCAGATTTCCGGGTTACCCGAGCGATTTATTTTAGCAATCGACATCATCCTTGAAAAATCAACATTGTAAAGACCTTATTTAAGTAAATGTTTACTAATGACTAGCTTTTGAATTTCACTTGTACCCTCGTATATTTCTGTCACCTTTGCATCTCGGAAATAACGCTCTACGGGATAGTCTTTTGTATAGCCATAGCCACCAAAAATTTGGATAGCGTCTATTGCTGTTTGCACTGCCGTACGAGAGGCAAAAAGTTTTGCCGTCGAGGCCTCGGCTCCACACGGTAACCCTTTTGTGCGTAAATCCGCTGCCCGATAAACTAATAATTTCGCTGCTTCTACAGCAGTCGCCATATCAGCAAGCTTGAAGCCAACCCCTTGTTGCGCTGCAATAGGCTTTCCAAATTGAACACGTTCTTTGGCATAGGCAGTAGCTGCCTCTAGCGTTGCTTCAGCAATGCCTAGAGCTTGTGCTGCGATTCCAATACGTCCAACATCTAAGTTGGCCATTGCAATTTTAAAGCCTTCCCCTTCCTCCCCAAGAAGGTTCGTAGCTGGAATGCGACAGTTGTCGAATGTTAGTTGAACTGTACGTGAGCCGTGTAGACCCATTTTATGTTCATCTTTCCCTATGATTAAGCCAGGTGTTCCTTTTTCAACTATAAATGCTGAAATACCGCGTGTTTTTTCAGCAGGATTCGTTGAGGCAAAGACAATATAAACATCTGCTTCTCCGCCGTTTGTAATAAACACCTTGGAGCCGTTGATGACATATTCATCTCCATCTCGCACCGCTTTAGATTGTAAAGAGCCAGCGTCAGAACCAGCGCTAGGCTCCGTTAAACAAAATGCCCCTAAATATTCACCTGCAGCAAGCTTTGGAACATAACGTTTCTTTTGTTCATCGTTGCCGAAATAAATAATGGGATTTGTTCCAACCGAAGTATGCACAGATAAAATAACCCCCATTACCGCGCTAACCTTCGACAGTTCATTGATAGCAATTATGTACGATGTAAAATCCATCGCTGAGCCGCCTAATTCCTCAGGCGTCGTGATCCCCATTAAACCTAATTCTCCCATTTGTGCAAGGAGTTCGCGTGGAAACTCTCCTGCCTCCATACGTTCTACCCACGGTTCGATTTTATTCTGAGCGAAATTCCGAACCATATCACGCATCATTATTTGTTCATCTGTAAATTGTAAATGCATCTATAATGTCACCCCTGTACGTTGTCCCGTAGCATTACACTTCGTTTGAATCGTCCCATCCCCATAGGATTATTCGTAAACGTAAAATCCTCTTCCAGATTTTTTACCTAGCCATCCTGCTGCCACATATTTACGAAGCAATGGACAAGGTCTATATTTACTATCACCTAAGCCCTCATGTAAAATCTCCATGATGGATAGACATGTATCAAGACCAATGAAATCTGCTAATGTTAATGGCCCCATCGGATGATTCATTCCGAGCTTCATCACATCATCAATAGCTTCCTTCGATGCTACACCCTCATACAATGCGTAGATCGCTTCATTAATCATTGGTAATAAAATACGATTTGAAATAAAGCCTGGGAAGTCATTTACTTCCACTGGCGTTTTCGATAATTTTACTGTCATTTCTTCAACCGCTTTGTAGACTTCATCACTCGTAGCTAACCCTCTAATAATTTCTACAAGCTTCATAACAGGTACCGGATTCATAAAGTGCATACCAATCACTTGCTCTGGACGATTTGTGACAGCTGCAATTTCCGTAATTGGTAAAGATGATGTATTCGTAGCTAAAATGGCATGTGCCGGTGCAATCTGATCAATTTGCTTAAAGATGGATTGCTTTACTTCCATATTTTCCACTGCTGCCTCGATGATAATATCTACGTCACTAGCATCCTCTAAATCTAGTGACATATTAATACGACCTAGAATGGCCGCCTTCTCATCCTCAGTTTTACGACCCTTTTCGACATCACGTGTCAGGTTTTTCGTAATGACTCCTAAACCACGTTCGAAAAATTCTTGCTTCATGTCGTTCAGTTTGACGTCATAACCAGCTTGTGCACAAACTTGTGCAATGCCGGAGCCCATTTGCCCAGCACCAATAACCATTACTTTTTGAATTTCCATCATTCATGTCCCCCTGTTTTCGGTACTTCAATCATAACCGCATCGCCTTGCCCTCCACCTGAGCAGATAGCAGCAATTCCGATACCACCGCCACGGCGCTTTAATTCATGAGCAAGTGTTAAAATAATGCGTGCTCCAGATGCTCCGATTGGATGACCTAATGCAACTGCACCACCGTTAACATTGACCTTTTCAGCATCTAAATCCGCCAATTGTTTGCTGACAAGTGCTACTGCTGCAAATGCTTCATTGATTTCGATCAAATCAATGTCAGCTAATGATTTCCCCGTCTTTTTCAGTAATTTGTTAATGACAAGCCCTGGTGTTTGCGGGAAGCTCTCTGGCTCAATAGCAATCTCTTCATGGCCGATAATAACTGCAAGTGGCTCTCTGCCTTCACGAGTTGCACGTTCTTCACTCATTACTACTAAGGCACATGCACCATCGTTAACACCAGGTGCATTACCTGCTGTAATTGTTCCATCCTTGTCAAAGGCTGGTTTGAGTTTTGCAAGTACCTCCATTGATGTACCAGCTCTTGGTGCCTCGTCTGTATCGACTTGAAGCAGTTCTCCCTTACGTTGTGGAATTTCCACAGGCACAATTTCTTCAGCAAAGTAACCTTTTTCAATTGCTGCAAGTGCACGTTCATGACTGCGAACTGACCAAGCATCCTGCTCCTCACGGCTTAACGAATATTCTTTCGCCGTTGTATTACCGTAGCTTCCCATATGCGGCCTTGCCTTATTAAAGGCACATGTTAAGCCATCATATAGCATGCCATCCACCATCGTTGAGTCGCCCATGCGTAAGCCAGTTCGACCATTTTGTAAATAATACGGTGCATTGGACATGGACTCCATGCCACCAGCGATCATTACTTCTTCGTCCCCTAATCGAATTAGCTGATCTGCTAGTGTTACAGCACGCATCCCTGACGCACAAACTTTGTTAATCGTTTCTGTTTTTACCGCTATTGGTAAATTTGCTTTGATTGCAGCCTGCCTTGAAGGAATTTGGCCCTGTCCCCCTTGTAAAACGGAGCCTAAAATTACTTCATCCACTTCATCAGGCGAAAGATTCGCTTTCTCAAGTGCCCCTTTTATGGCGATTGCACCTAAATCACTTGCACTTAATGCTGATAGTGAACCTCCAAACTTACCAAATGCAGTTCTTGCTCCTGCTAAAATTACAGCTCTATTCAAGTAAAACACCCCTTTTGTTTTACGTTCTAGAAGAAGTATTAGAGCGTCTACGTTGACTGAACGCTCGCTCGACCTCTTGCGATGAAAAATGGGAGTTTATTGATCAACTCCCATCTCCATTTAATCTTATTCTACAAAACAATTATTTATTGTGCAATTTATATTTTTCAGATAACAGAAATATTTCTACAATAACTATCATTTTTCTGCGTTAGCCTCTGTATTCTTGTCTTGTTCGACACTGTCCACTGAAGCTACCACTTCTTCAACCATTACATCCGCTGCTTCTTCAACAGATTCTTCGACAGCTTTCACTTTTTCACCAAATACAGAACGCTCTAATAGTTCTGCAACATCGAATGTACCGATTGAATCCTCAACCTCTTTTGCCTTTGTTCCATCCTCAAGCATTGTTAAGCAGTAAGGACATCCAGAAGAGATAACAGATGCATCAGTTGCTAAAGCTTGTTCTGTTCGTGCTACGTTAATACGGTTGCCGACATGCTCTTCCATCCACATTAAACCGCCACCTGCACCACAGCACATTGCCGTTTCACGATTACGCTCCATTTCCACAAGCTTAACACCTGGGATACCACGTAATATCTCGCGTGGTGCATCATAAACATCGTTATAACGACCTAAATAACAAGAATCGTGGAAAACAATCGTTTCATGAACTTCATAATTTAACGCTAGACGATTTTCTTCAATCAATTGATTCAATAATTCAGTATGGTGGTAGACCTCGCCCTGCCAGCCAAAGTCTTGGTATTCATTTTTAAAGATATTGTATGCGTGCGGGTCAATCGTAACGATTTTCTTCACATCGTTTTTCTCAAATTCATCGATATTTGCTGTTGCCAGCTCTTGGAATAAGAACTCATTTCCTAAACGACGAGGAGTGTCCCCTGAGTTTTTCTCTTTATTTCCTAAAATCGCAAACTTCACGCCCGCCTCGTTTAATAAACGACAGAAAGCTAATGCAATTTTTTGCGAGCGGTTATCAAATGCACCCATTGAACCTACCCAGAATAAATATTCCATTTCCTCGCCTGATTTTTTCAGCTCTTTCACTGTTGGAATATGAATTGTTGGATCTAGGTCACGCCAATTTTCTTTTTCTTTACGGTTTAAGCCCCAAGGATTACCTTGACGCTCGATATTTGTCATCGCGCGTTGTGCATCAGGGTTTACTTTCCCTTCAGTCATTGTTAAGTAACGACGTAAATCAATAATTTTATCGACATGTTCGTTCATAACAGGACATTGATCCTCACAGTTACGGCAAGTTGTACATGCCCAAATCTCTGATTCTGTAATAACATCGCCAATTAAAGAAGGGCTGTAGATATCTTCAATGACTGCCCCCTCAGCACCAGCTGCGATCGCTAGCTGATTCCCCTTTGTGTTAGCAAAGAATTGATAAGGAACCCATGGCTTTTGCTTTGTCTCAACAGCACCTGTAAATGTTAAATGATCACGTAGCTTCACGATTAAATCCATCGGTGATAGCATTTTTCCTGTACCTGACGCTGGACACATATTTGTACAGCGTCCGCACTCTACACAAGAATATAAATCGAGCATTTGTTTTTGTGTAAAGTCTTGAATACGTCCAACACCAATTGCTGGAATATCCTCTTCATCTTCAGCATTTTCTAATGCTTCAAAGTCGATTGGTGTTAAAGTACCTGTACGATCCAAACGGTTCATATACACATTAATCGGGCTTACAATCAAGTGGAAGTGCTTCGATTGTGGTACATACACTAAGAATGTCAAAAGAGTTAGTAAGTGCACCCACCACATTACAAAGAAAACAACAGCCGCTGCTGATGCTGGTAAGAAACTAAAAATAGCGGCAATGCTAGAAGCAACTGGCTCTGTATAAGTTAGTTCTTCACCATGCCAAATTATTCCCATACCATTTGCAAGTAATGTGGATACCATTAACCCACCAATGAAAATTAGGACAAGACCATTTTTCCAGCCTCGTTTTAGACGTACTAGCTTTTCTACATAGCGTCGGTAAAATGCCCACACAACCGCCACTAAAATCATTAATACTACAAGCTCTTGGAAGAATGTAAACACACTGTAGAAAACGCCAAGCGGTAAATGTGATCCAGGTGCTAACCCCTTCCAAATTAAATCAATGGCACCAAGCTGCACCATCAAAAATCCATAGAAGAACATGACGTGAATTAAACCACTCTTTGGATCTTTTAATAGCTTGTTTTGGCCAAGTACATTGACCATAAGATAACGAACTCGTTCTTTAACACTTTCATCAAACTCAACCTTTTTCCCCAATTGCACAAACTTATAGCGTGTTTTTAACAGATAGAAAAACAATCCTACTGCATAAAGCACAACCACGACTGTTAGAACAATGTTTGCAATTACTAATGGACTCATGGTTGGTCCCCCCTTTAGTTTGTCGTAAGTTTCTCTCTTTGTGGTAAATTTGCTAGCTCATACGTAAATGTACGTCATTCCATCATTATATTCCCATTCTAATAAATGAGTGAGCATTCAGTCAACATAAAACGGAAATATTTCTGATAATTTTATATTCTTACATTTTACAAGAAAAAAAGCCACCTTGAATTTTTCAGAGTGACTATTTTTCTTATTATTTACAAATATAACTTCTCACCATAACGTGGGATGATTTCCGTTCTAATTGAAATTATTCCGATAAAAACTGAAATTGTTCCGATAAAACGAGAAAACATTCCGATAAAAGCTAAAATTGTTCCGATAAAGTGAGATTTTGTTCCGATAAATCTCCAAAGTATTTATATAAAAATGAATTATAGTCGGAACGGAAATCAACCCCATGTATTGCTAACGAGCGTAATTTGTCTATAAATAGCAGACTATTTTTTAAAGACATTGCCGCTTCGAATATACTCAACATCTGCGACATTCAATCTAAAATTAACAACACGTGCTGCTGCAAATAAATAGTCAGATAGACGGTTTAAATATTTTTGTACAATTGTCGGTACGTCTTCGATTTCCTTCATAAGCGTTACCATTTGACGCTCTGCTCGACGTGCTACTGTGCGAGCAATGTGTAATGTTGCAGCTGCTGGTGCACCACCTGGGAGAATAAAGCGCTGTAACGGCGGTGCTTCATCTGACAATGCATCAATACGCGTTTCCAACACTTCAATTGGCTGCTCTGTCAGCTTATAATGACGTTCCTTCATGACGTTAGCAAGGTCGCCACCCGCATCAAAAAGCTCATGTTGAATCGTTTCTAAATCAATTAAAATATCCTTGAATAACTCACGATCTAATTCACTAACTGCCTTACCAATAAAAGAATTTAATTCATCGATGGCCCCATATGTTTCAACGCGTAAGCTATCTTTATCAACGCGTCCACCGATAAGACTTGTTTTCCCTGTATCGCCTGTTTTCGTGTAAAGCTTCATTTCTCTCATCTCCTAGAATTATTTTATCAATTTCGCCTTGGCGTAATTGTTGCTGTCGCTACGTTAGCACTACGCTTTCGCACAGATAAACAATGCGTTCGGATTTTGAATTGTGCCCTCACAATTCATTCCCTTGAAAATCCGTGACATCCGCCGGAGGCATTATCTTCATTCAGCAGAGGTTTCTGCTGAATGAAGATAATTTTCTATTGCCTGCACAGTTGTTTCAAAAACACCTTTACCGATAATCTTACCTACATCAGTAATGGGGCCTCCGTACAGCATTTCTTCCCCTTTTTGTGTAGCTGCTATCAATAAACTATCTGTAGCAGTACCTGTCGCAATTGTACCACTAAGCTCATCACGAATATTTTCCGATTGCAATGCCTTTGTTTTCGCCTCGGTAGCCGTCATCATTGCTTGGAAAAACGCTTCTTCTGATAAACAACCATTAACAATAACCCACGTATTTATTGTACCAATATGTGGTTCATCTTGTCTTTCATGTGTACGAGACACATCAACAGCATTGCCAACTCCGGCCGTAACTGCAACAAGTACGCTGCCAAAGGAAGCTTTAAATTCATTAATAGCTACAAGATTTGTTGGGACAGCTGTTAACATGACGACGGTACTTGTAGATGAAAAATGCTCTTTTAGTAAAAATCCAGCAACCTCTTTCTTTACATCACTAATGACATAATCTATTGGTACAGAGCGATTTAACAGACAATCATACCAACCGATACCCGGATTATGGACAGCTGAGGACACTGTTTTTAACGGAAACTCTGATTGAAGCTTAATATAACGATCTGTAATAGTGAAATTTTCTTTTGTAATGACAGCACGCTGCTGATGTTCAACTGAGGCTGGCATCATTGTAATTTGAGGCTTTGGAATTTCTGGATGTGCATAAGTTGCAACTCTGGCATGATAAACATCTTCGATTTGCGAAGCGATTAATACTTCATGTGGCGCCCCCAATGCTCGCATCCGACCTTCCTCCATTAGTAATAATTCATCACAATAGAGGGAGGCTAAATTCATATCATGTAGTACCATAATAACGGTCAAACCACTTTCAATTGCTTCTTTTCGCACCATATCTAAAATTTGGCGTTGATGAGCAATATCTAGATGGTTCGTTGGTTCATCTAGCAGCAATATTTCCGCGGTTTGTGCAAGAGCTTGAGCTACAAATACCCTTTGCTGTTCACCGCCCGACAAAAATTCCAACGGTGTCTGTTCATAGCGTTTCACACCAGTTTGCATCATGGCATGTTGTACTGCTTGTTCATCGCGATCAGACCAGCTTGAAAAGAAGCCTGTTTGATGTGGATAACGCCCAAGTGATACTGCCTCCCGTACACTGTTTGAAAAGGCATTAGCGTGTAATTGTGGAAGCACCGCCATTTTTTTTGCTAATGCACGAGCATTGTAAGAGCTACTATTTTTGCCATCTACTAATATAGTGCCTGCAGTTGCTGGTAGTATGCCACTTATTACTTTTAACAGTGTGGATTTCCCGCTACCATTCGGCCCTAAAATCCCTAGTATTTTGCCTTTTTCAACGGAAAAACTTATATCCTGGACGATCGGTACGTCTTCATAGCCGCCGGAAAGATGTTCAACAACAATCATGCCCGTACCCCCTTGCTTCTACGTTGCTTATAAAAAATATAGGAAAAAACGGGCGCCCCAATAAATGCAGTAATGACACCAATCGGTAGCTCTCTTGGCATAATAATTGTTCGTGCTATTAAATCACAAATAATCAGCAAAGTTGCCCCATTTAAAAATGATAATGGCAATAAATGACGGTGATCAGAACCCCAAACCATTCTCGTCATATGAGGAACAACTAAACCAACAAAGCCAATCGTTCCAGAAACAGCTACCGCAGCTCCCGTCAACATGGATCCACCCACTAAAATAATATATTTACTGCGCTTAACATTGACACCTAAATGCTGCGCGCGTTCTTCACCATATAACAGAACATTTAACTCGCGTCTTTGTGTCCAAAGCATAATTGAGCCAATTATGACAAACGGAATAATCATCTGAACATATGGCCAACCACGCATCGATACTGAGCCTAGCAACCATCCGATTACTTGGCGTAGCTCTTCACCAGACAATGCAATCATTAATGAAATCAAAGAACCTAAAAATGAACTAAATATAACCCCTGTTAAAATAAGAGTTTCCATTTTTAGCGAGCGGTCTACTATTCTAGCAAAGCCCATAACAGCTACCATCGTTAATATGGCACCTATCATACTAAAGGTCGGCAATGTAAAATGGCCTACTACAGGTATTGATATACTAAAAAAAATTGTCATAACTGCGCCAACTGATGCACCAGAGGAAACACCTAATGTATAAGGATCAGCCAAAGGATTTTTTAATAAGCCCTGAAAAGCTGCCCCTGCAATTGCAAGTGACGCCCCTACAAGCCCTGCCAGCAGGACTCGGGGTAATCGAATTTTCCATAAAATATTGGCGGCTGTTTCATCAGCCGCCTTATTCCACAACACTTCTAGTGGAATATGAACTGAGCCTATCGCCACACCACACCAGATGCTAATGGTTAGAAGCGTAATTGCTGTTACATAGGCTACAATTGTTTTACTCATTTAAACGCCTCAGGGTAGACAGCTTTTGCTAGTTCCTCAAGACCATCTGCTAATCGAGGACCTTGACGACTTATCATATTTTCATCTACTTGTACTATGGCTTTATTTTTTACGGCAGAGATTGTCTCAAAGCCTGCACGTTGTGGAATTTTCGTTAAAATTTCAGGTACATAATTATATGCCACAACAATGACATCTGGATTTTTCGCGATAATTTTTTCAGCATCGATTTGATACCAGTCATTTACATCTGCTGCCACATTTTCAGCATGAATCATTTCTAGCATTTCATTCATAAATGTACCTTTACCAGCTGTATAAATCTGTGGCTCATCAGACGATTCTACAAAGACTTTCTTCGGCTCAACACCGTCAAGTTTTGTTTCAACTTCTTTAACTTTTGCCTTCATATTTGCAACAATTTTTTTAGCTTCTTCTAGTTTTCCTGTTGCACGACCAAGCTGTTCAATCGTTGTGTAAGTTTCATTAAAGTTTTTTGCATCCGCTACAACAAATACTTTCACACCTACCGCCTCAAGCTGTTCAATGGCTCCTTTTGAATAACTCATACCTGACGCATGCGTAAAAACGATATCTGGCGATAAAGCAATAATTTTTTCAATATTATAATCCATACCGCCAACCTTTTCTTTTTTAGTAACCTCTGGTGGATAATCGTCATTATCGGTCACGCCAACTATTTCATTATTTAAGCCAAGGCCAAATAATATTTCTGTGTTACTCGGAATGAGTGAGACAATTTTTTCAGGAGGTGCCTCTAGCGTAATATCCTTGCCAGTAGCATCCTTTATCGTCATTGGGAATGTTGCTTGATCTACTTTTGCAGTCTCTTGTTGCTCAGAAGATGACGGCTTTTCATTTGTCGCCTCTTTTGTATTACATGCAGCAAGTAAGCCCATAGCTAAAAATGCTGATAACCCTATTTTCCAAATTTTCTTCATGTGAATCCTCCTTAGTCTATTTGTGCGTATAGTTTTTATTGTTTTTCTGATTGATCGATACATTTTAGTTTTTGATCGCCTAACATTGTGGGGTTATCGTCAACATTGCGAACTTCCAGCCAACATTTTGAGTTTATCACCTAACATTGTGAATTTATCACCCAACTTTTTGAGTTTATCGCCTAACATTGTGAATTTATCGCCCATGTTTTCAAATTTATCGACATTCATCTTCCAAAACAAATACCCCTCATCATAAAATAATGAGGGGGTCAAATTTGCACAAAAATACATATACAAAATCCACCATCCTATCCTCGTAGGCTACAACGTGTTTTCTATAAAGGCAGGTCTCCTGGCTCGTGCTCCATACGCTTTTTCAAGCCTTCCCGAAATTTTCAGTGGCGCAGATTGAAAAAACTCACACATACAGTGGCGGGACCGCATCGGAATTACACCGATTTCCCTTTTCACTTTACTTAAGTAAAGAACCTTTATAATATTCAGTTGATTGTATTATACATGAAAATGAAAGAAGTCGCCTCCATTCGAGACGACTTCTAAACAAATCAATATACTAAAAGAAGTTAAACGATATCTGAAAAATACTGTACCGTTTTCATTGGTGCACCCATTTCTCGCAATGCCCATGTGTGCTCTAAATAAATATCTGCTAGCTTCTCATATTTGCCACCGAATCTTTGTGCCCATTCGACTGCTACCACACTTTCATATAAATGCGCCATTTTCTCTGCGACCTTTTTTGCTTCAAACGTTTTTGTTGCATCATCTAAACGGCTAAATGTTTGCAAAGTTGATTCTAGTTTTGCTAATTGATCCACGACAATTTCAACTAATGGACTGGCAACTAGTTTTTCTAGACGTTCTTCCATGACACGAACAAACATTTCGTGCGCATGAAACTTATCAACTAAACGAATGAGCTCTAAAGCTAAAATATTCGCAGTCCCTTCCCACACAGTAAGTACCTGTGCATCTCTTAATAACCGAGGTGTAACAAAATCTTCAATATAGCCGTTTCCGCCATGTAATTCAATGGCTTCACTAGCATAATGTACAGCTTGCTCTGCCGTTTCTTTTTTCATGATAGCAATATACAAGCGGTTTAAAATAATGTCTTCTTTATTCCCCTGCCCACTAGTTACTTTATCGTAAAGCTGAATAAGATCAAAAACCGTGGCAACTTCTACATGAAGCTTGGCAGCGAATTTCCCTAGTGTATCCTGAATCATAGGATATTGCGTTAAAGGTTTACCAAAGGCATGACGATTTGTCACATAATACTTCGCCTCTAAATATCCGCGGCGCATAATGCCGATAGAAGCAACCGCATTGCAAATTCTTGATAAATTAAGTGCCTCCAGCATATAATAAATTCCTTTATTCGGATCACCAACAACATATGCTAGCGCACCATCAAATTCCACCTCACCAGAAGGCACTGCTCTAACGCCAAGTTTATCCTTTAAACGCCGAATGCGGAGATTATTAACTGTGCCATCCTCATTTCGCCACGGAACTGCAAATAATGTTAAGCCCTTTGAGCCTACCTGAGCCCCTTTCATGCGCGCCAATACCATAGTTACTCCACACATTCCTGCGTTTGATGCAAAATATTTTTCCCCAAATAAGCGATACTGATTGCCGTCCTGTCTTGCCTCCACAACATTCGCCCCAACATCAGAGCCACCTTGACGCTCCGTTAAAAATGTAGCCCCCTCATATAGCTCTGTATCTCCTGTTGCACAAACATGTGGTAAAAAGCGCTCCTTTACCTCATCACTCGCATAATGATCAAGGAGATAAGCCGTTGCCATTGTTAAAGTAACAGGACAGTAAAAGCCTGGCTCAGCATGTGATAGTATATAGCCTTGAGCAAAGCTATACACATAATTTCCCTTCCTACCTAATTGCGGAATATCCTTATGCACATAGCCAACTATGCCGGTATTGTACGTTTCTTCTATTGTTTTTTTATAGCCATCATTAACCCAAACCTCTGACACTTCTTCACCATAGGCATTATACCTTTGTAATCGAGGTTCACCCTCTCGATCCGTATGTTTGGCTCTCACATCAATATCTCCAGCACAAAGCTCACCAAAATCTGTTAACTCACGTTTTGCATAGTCCACAAACTCTTTATCTAGCATCATTTCTAAAACTTTATGAAGTGTATCATTATCGTTAAAAAAATTTGTTGTTTTCATTTCTTCCCGCTGTAAAACCTTCATGCTATCTCACCTCTTGTCCCTTCAAGGATTGTTTTAGTATTTTGCCCGATGCATTTCGTGGTAACGCTTCCACACGTTCAAAGATGCGTGGAATTTTATATTTAGCAAGATGCTCCTCCAAATAAGCTTTCAGTTCATCCTCGTCAATTTCCGTTTTAGCGGCATAAACGGCCTTCACCGTTTCTCCCCACTCCGGATGCGGTACACCTATTACTGCCACTTCAAAAATCCCCTCATAGCTCAACATACTATCTTCAATTTCTTTCGGATAAATATTCACACCGCCTGACAAAATGACATCCTTTTTACGATCGACAATCCAAATATAGCCGTCCTCATCTAAGCGAGCTAAGTCACCTGTTTTCAGCCAGCCATCTATAAATGCAGCCTTTGTTGCCATATCATCCTTGTAATAGCCCAGCATATTACCCTCACCGAATATCACAATTTCTCCTACTTCACCAACACTGACATCTTCTCCATTGTCGTTAATAATACGCAGCTCCGCCCCAAGCGGTGCACGCCTACCAACGCTCCCTGCCTTCGTTGCATGCTCTTCGCCAAACAATATTGAACCGTTTGGACCAGCCTCTGTTAGGCCATAAACACAAGTTAAGTTTTCTGTTCTGAAAGCTTCTTGTAAATGGCGGACTTCGTTTTGTGATAACGGCGCTCCGCCATAAGACCACCATTTCATCGATGATAAATCAGCTGTTTGCAATCTTGGCATTTGAGCGGTTAACAAATACGCGACAGGTGCGCCGAAGAAATGCGTTGTCCGTTCCCGCTCGATTGAATCTATCAATAAATCAGGCGTAAATGTTGGCGTTAGCACATTTGTCGAGCCTACAAATACTCCTGCCATTAAAAATAAATGTAATGGGGCTGAATGCGTCAACGGCATCATAAGAAGAATCCGACTTTCTGGCTTTACTTCCATTTCTACTGCAATCATTTGCGCTACAGTTAAAATATTGCGATAGCTAAACAATACTCCCTTTGGTTTTCCCGTTGTACCCGAGGTATATAAAATCGTAGAAACATCATCTTCATTCAACTGGCAATCAATTGTTTGACTGCTTGCATGTTGAATAAGTGATTCATAGATTAGCCAATCAGCCTGCTCTTGACCTGTTTTGATTTTTAAAGGAACAACCGTGATGTTTTCAACTGCTGCAAAAATCGCCTCATGCACTAGAATAGCTTTAGCATCAGCATGCTGCGCTACATACTCAACCTCTTGCAGCGTAAATTTCGCATTTACTGGAACAACAATAGCTCCAATACGCTGAATAGCAAAATAGCTAACAACAAACTCTACAACATTTGGCATAAAAATGATCACTTTATCGCCTTGCCAGACCCCCTGCTCTAACAAAGCATGACTAAGACGTGTCACTTGCTCATCTAAATCACGATAAGTCACACGTCTGCCCTGACAAACAACAGCTTCACTCATAGGGTACTTTCGCGCATTACGTGCTAACAAATTCGAACTATTCATCATGCATCTCTCCCTTTAAAGTCGCTAATTTTTCTGTAAATATGCCTTGTAATTGCTGTAACTCCTTTTTCATCTGTACAAGCTCTGCAATTTTGCCATCAATTTCTTGCATTTTTTGCTCCCCATATTCGACCGTACGCTCCAACTGCTGAATGCCCGTGCGATCATAATCAAACAGCAATACCATTTCCTTGATCTCCTCAGGTGAAAAACCGTATCGCTTTCCTCGGAAAATAAGCTTAAGCTTCGCTAATTCTTTTTTTGAAAAGGTTCGCTGATTAGTAGATGATCGATTAGGATTAAGCAGCCCAAGTTCCTCATAATAACGAATGGTCCGTGTTGAAACATTAAACTGCTTAGCCACTTCTTGAATCGTCTTCAACATCATCTCCCCCTTCCGTTTTCCATCAGTATACCATTGACGCTAACGTAAACTACAACAAGATTTCTGAATTTTGGAGAAAATACTTACTTTAAGTAGATGAATCGATTTATTTCGGGTGCTGTTTGTCAGTTTGGCTGTTGTATCCGTCGGGGCGGCTGTTCTTTCCGTCGTTTAGCGGGGCTTTCCGTCGCTTTGGCGATTCATTCCGTCACTTTGACTGTTCTATCCGTCACTTCTGCTTCTATCCGTCGATTCGTCTGTTGCTTCCGTC